>JAFAYS010000556.1 GCA_019240175.1 Chloroflexota bacterium
AGCTCGGCCACGGGCGCTGAGCTACCGGCGGATGTGATCGTCGTGGATAACGCCTCGCACGACAACAGCGTGGCGATGGTTGAGCGCGAGTTTCCGGGCGTCCGGCTGATCGCCAATGATACGAATCGTGGCTTTGCGGCGGGAACCAATCAGGGCCTTCGCGCGGCTTTGGAGTCTGATGCGACACCGGAGTATGTGCTGCTGCTCAATCCCGACGCGTTTTTGCGGCCCGGCGCGCTGGCAGCCATGACCAAGTTCATGGACCAGCATCCGCGCGTCGGTGTGGTGGGTGCGCGACTCTTCTATCCCGACGGCAGGCCGCAGGAGGGCGCGTGGCATTTTCCCACGCTGTGGATGACGCTCTTCGATCTGTTTCCGCCGCGCGGGCCGCTGCTCGGGCGACTGTACGCCTCATCGCTTAACGGGCGCTACCACGAGGAGCGCGGCTCACAGCCGTTTCCGATCGATCATCCGCTGGGCGCGGCGATGCTGATGCGGCGTGCGGCGATCGATGAGGTTGGGCTGCTCGACGAGGATTACTGGATGTATGTCGAGGAGGTCGACTGGTGCTACCGTTGCCGTCAGGCGGGCTGGGCGATCTGGCAGGTGCCGCAGGCTGAGGTCGTGCATGTCGCCGGTGCCAGCTCACAGCAGTTCAAAGGCCGCAGCTTTGTAGCGCTGCATCGCAGCCGTCTGCGCTTCTTCGCCAAACATTTTAGCGCCGCCTACGCCCGCTGGAATCGCCGGATTGTCGAGGCTGGTATGCTCTGGGCCACGCTCACGGCCTGGCGCGATCGCTGGCGCAAGCGGATCGTTGCTGAGGAGCTGCGTAGCCGGCTGCTGGCCTACGGTCAGGTGCTGCGTCTGGCACGTGGCCGCGACTGAGCCTCTACGAGCGCCCATGGTATAATAAGGCGTTCCAAAGGGAAATCGCGCATGGCGCATCTTGATATTGTTATTCTTAATTATAATCGCGGCGACCTGCTGCGTAACTGTCTTAGTTCGGTCTTTGCTAGCCAGACCAGGCACACGCTTGGCGTTTGGGTCGTCGATAACGCCTCGTCGGACGATAGCGTTGCGATCGTGCGGGACGAGTTTCCGCAGGCGCGGCTGATTGTCAACGGGAGCAACACGGGCTTCTCGGCGGGCAATAACCTGGCGCTAAGGGAGATCGTGGCGGCCAATGCCGAGCCCGGCGTGAGCGACAAGCGCTACGTGATGCTGCTCAACAACGACACGGTGGTCGAGCCCGACGCGCTGGATCTGCTGATCGATTACCTTGAGCAGAATCCCGACGTCGGCGCGGTCGGGCCGAAGCTGCTGCTGCTCGACGGATCGTTGGATCTGGCCTGCCGCCGCTCGTTTCCCACGCCGACGGTCTCGTTCTACCGCATGACCGGCCTGAGCCGCATCTTTCCACGCTCGCCGCGCTTCGGGCGCTACAACATGACCTTCCTCGATCCCGATGTCGAGACCGACGTCGACGCGCTGGTTGGCGCGGCGATGGTGCTACCCGACGCAGTGGTGCGCGAGGTTGGGCTGCTCGACGAGCAGTTTTTCATGTACGGCGAAGATGTGGACTGGTGCTACCGGGTCAAGTCGTACGGCTGGCGGATTGTGTATTATCCGCGCTCGGTGATCCATCATCACAAGCGGGCGGCCTCGTCGCGCCGGGCGCTGCCCTCGATTCGCGCCTTCTACGATGCCATGCGCATTTTTCATCGCAAGCACTACGCCCAGCGCACGCTCGCGCCGATCAACTGGCTGATCGAAACCGGAATCACGCTCAAAGAATGGTCGGCGATCGGTCGCAATCTGCTGCGTCCGGCGGCGCGGCGGCGGGTAGGATAGGAAGCGAAGATGCGTACATACTCGCGTTTTTGGCTGATCATCAGCCTGATCGTCTGCGATGCGATCGGGATTAATCTCGGCTTTATCGGCTCGTACTGGCTGCTGTACCAGAGCGAGATCGCGCCGGTCTATCAAACGCCGAATGCTGAAGACGTGGCGCTGTTTCTGGTCTTGATCAACATTGCCTGCGCGATCATTTTTCTGGCCAATGGTCTGTATGTCTTCAAGCGCGGCGTGTCGCGGATCGACGAGGCCTACAAGATCTTTGTGGTCGGCACGATCGTGACGCTGGTCGCCAGCGTAATCGCGACGCTCAGCGGCCTGCGCTTTACCACGCTCAATCTAATCTATGGCTGGCTGGCCGCTACGGCGCTCGTCGTGCTGCTGCGCAACCTGCATCGCTCGATCGTGTATCGCAGGCGCATCAGTGGCTTCGATCGCGCGCCGACGCTGGTGATCGGCTCGGGGCCGGCGGGGCAGATGATCGCCGCGATGATCGCGGGCGCGCCGCATCTGGGCTACGATGTTAAAGGCTATCTTTCGGAGACCGAGCCGATCGGCACGATGCATCAAGGTGTGCCGGTGCTGGGCTCACTGCGCGACATTCGCCGTGTGGTGCAGGTGATGCAGATCGGCGAGGTGCTGGTGACGCTTTCCGGCCTGGATCAACACGCGGTGCTGGAAATGGTTGCGGCCTGTGAAGATCTGCCGGTCGCGATCAAGATTTATCCCGATGCTTTTCAGATCATCACCAACAACGAGGTCTCGCTGGGTGATCTCGGCGGTCTGCCGCTGATGAGCATCAAAAGCTCGCCGCTGGATCGCGGCTGGAATCGTTTTCTCAAGCGCGCGCTGGATCTGTTTGGCGCGGTCTGCGGCCTGATCTTTTTATCGCCGATGCTGCTGCTGACCGCGATTCTGGTTAAGATCGACTCGCACGGCCCGGCCTTTTTTGTCCAGGAGCGCGTCGGCATGAACGGTGCGCCGTTTCCGATGCTCAAGTTTCGCTCTATGCGCACCGACTCGGAGGCGCGCGGGCCGGGCTGGACCACCGCCGACGATCCGCGTAAAACTCGTCTGGGCCAGTTCATCCGCCGCTTCTCGATCGACGAGCTGCCGCAGCTGATCAACGTGCTGCTGGGCGATATGAGTCTAGTTGGGCCGCGACCGGAGCAGCCCTATTTTGTGGAGCAGTTCCGCCAAAGCATTCCGCACTACATGCGGCGGCACAAAGAAAAAGCCGGTATGACCGGCTGGGCGCAGGTCAATGGGCTGCGCGGCGACACGTCGATCGAAGACCGCACGCGCTACGATCTGTACTATGTCGAGAACTGGTCGATCTTGTTCGATCTCAAGATCATCATCCGCCAGCTGGTCACGGTCTTTCGCAAGGGCAACAATGCTTACTAGTGCCGGCCAGCTTTGGTGCGTCAGTATCGTGACGTCATGAGCAAGTTGCTGGCGCTCGGCCTGTTGTTTGTGCTGGTAGCCAAGCTGCTGCCGCTGATCGCCTGGTTGGGTGGCGCGGAGTGGCGGCGCTTTGTGCATCGAATGAGCACCACCGTCGATGTTGCGGCTGGCTTGATTCTGGTTATTATTGTGCTGAGCGTGTTGCTGCGCGGCGAGCCGTTGGGCGCGCTGCTGTTGGCCGCGATCGGCATTCCGGTCTTTCTCGGCACCTATCGCGCGCTGCCGTCGTGGTGGCGCGGCTATAAAGATTAATTACAGAACAGCGAAACCAAGAACGAATAACAAATGACAGAACAGTTGCTCTATCCTTTAGGTTCTAGGTTCTTGGTTCTAGGTTCTCTACCAAGGAAGTGATCGATGGATTTTTTGAATCTTACAATAGCCGACGCGCATCATCTGCTGACTAAACGCGAAGTGAGCGCCGTGGAGCTGACCGAGGCCGCGCTGGATCGGATTGTCGCTGTCGATAATACCGTCAAGGCGTTTTTGTCGATCGACGACGAGGGCGCGCTAGAGCAGGCACGCGCGGCGGATCAGCGCATCGCCGCCGGTAACTCGCGGCCACTGACCGGCATTCCGCTGGCGATCAAAGATGTGCTGTGTATGGCAGGCACGACCACCACCTGCGGCTCGCGCATGCTTGAAGAGTGGGTTGCGCCCTACGATGCCACGTCGATCACCAAGCTCAAGGCCGAGAGCGCGGTGCTGCTGGGCAAGGTCAACATGGACGAGTTTGCCATGGGATCGTCCACCGAGAACAGCGCCTTTTTTGCCACGCACAATCCGTGGGATGTCGATCGCGTGCCGGGTGGCTCGTCCGGCGGCTCGGCGGTGGCGGTGGCGGCGGGCGAGGCGCTGGGCAGTCTCGGCACCGATACCGGCGGCTCGATCCGCCAGCCGGCTGCGCTCTGCGGCGTGACTGGCCTCAAGCCGACCTATGGCCGCGTTTCGCGCTTTGGCCTGGTCGCGTTTGCCTCGTCGCTGGATCAGATCGGGCCGTTTGCCCGCGACGCTCGCGATTGCGCCATCCTCTTGCAACACATCGCCGGCTATGATCCGCAAGATT
>JAFAYS010000610.1 GCA_019240175.1 Chloroflexota bacterium
CGCGGTGTAGCACAGATCCTGGATGCTCTGTCCTGCATTGGCGGTGAGCAGGGCTCGGTAGTCCTGGGCCAGCTGGCGCAGGGCCGCGTCGGTATGCGCCGACAGCGGCAGCACGACCGGATGCTCAAGCGTGGGCGCAGGCTGCGGCGTGATCGCGGCGAAGCCTTCCAGGACCACATGCGCATTGGTGCCGCCGAAGCCAAAGCCGCTGACACCCGCCAGCCTCGGACCGTCGGCGCTGGGCCACGGGGTGAGCGCTTGCTGCACCTGAAGCCGCATCTCGTCGAACGCGATCTGTGGGTTGGGCGACTGGCAGTGCAGGCTGGGCGGGATCACGCCGTGCTTGAGCGCGAGCGCCACTTTGATCACGCTAGCCATGCCGGCAGCGGCCTCGGTGTGACCGATGTTGCTCTTGACCGAGCCGATGTGACAGGGCCGGTTGGCCGGACGATTGTCGGCCAGGACCGCGCCCAGCGCCTGGGCTTCGATCATGTCGCCCAGGCTGGTGCCCGTGCCGTGCGTCTCGATGTATTGGATCTGCTCTGGCTGGACCTGGCTTTGGCGGTAGGCGGCGCGCAGCACGGCTTCCTGGGACTGAGCGCTGGGTGCCATGATGCCGTTGGTGCGTCCGTCCTGGTTCACGGCGCTGCCGCGGATCACGGCATAGATCGGATCGTTGTCACGGATTGCGTCGCTCAAACGCTTGAGCACGACTACGCCCGCGCCATCGCTGCGCACGATGCCGTTGGCCTCGGCAGAAAACGGCTTGCAGCGGCCATCGGGTGAGAGCGCGCCGGCTTTCGAGAAGAAGACGTTACCGTCGGGCAGCAAATTAACATTGACGCCGCCGGCCAGCGCCAGCTCCGACTCGCCGGAGCGTAGACTTTGGCAGGCCAGATGCATCGCGACCAGCGATCCCGAGCAGGCGGTATCGACGGTGATGCTGGGGCCGCACAGATTGAGCATGTACGACAGGCGATTCGCCAGGATGCTGTGCGCCGCGCCAGTGCCGGTGTAGGCATCGATCAGCTCAAGGCTGGTTTGAATGATGCGCAGGTAATCAAAGCCCAGCGCGCCGACAAACACGCCGGTGCGGCTGCCGGAAAGATCCGCCGGCACCTGCCCCGCATCTTCCAGGGCTTCCCAGGCGACCTCAAACAGCAGGCGCTGCTGCGGATCGAGGAGCGCCGCCTCACGTGGCGAAATGCCCATGAATCGCGCGTCGACGCTGTCCAGGTTGTCCAGAAATCCGCCCCAGCGGCTGTACATCTTGCCCGGCACGGAGCGGTCAGCATGGTATAAGCTTTCAATATCCCAGCGCTCGGCAGGCACCTCAGTGATCGCATCCACGCCGGCGCACAACATCTGCCAGAATGCCGCCGGATTGCCAGCGCCGGGAAAGCGACAGCCCATGCCGATAATCGCAACTTCCTCTTGCCCAAACGGCGATCCGGCCTGTGGCAAACGATTCGTTGCTTGTGTCACTGGCGAATCGGTGTTGTGGTCGGCGGCGAGATGTTCCGAAAGCGCCGCGATCGAGGGATAGCTCCACAGCAAGGTCTGGTTGATGCGGCAGCCCAGCCAGCTTTCAAGCTCGGCGGTGAGCGCCAGCGTCTGGATCGAGTCCAGGCCGTGGCGTTTGAACGGCGCGCGCAGATCGATGTCGGCGGGCGGAAGCTTGAGCAGCGTCGCCAGCTGGCTCACCAGCCAGTCGGCAATCGTGCGCGCCGAGGGCTTTTGCTCCGCGCGGGTGATCGCGCCCTTGCTTGCGTTCTGGCTTGTCGCTTCGTGGTGGCCGCCCCAGCTGGCAAGCAGATCGAGGCGCTGCTCGACAAAGGCGGCGCGGCAGGCTTTGCGCGCGATCTTGCCGCTCGACGTGCGGGGCAGGCTGCCTTTGCGGATCAGCGCTACGGCATGCACCTGGATGCCGTGCGCTTCGGCGACGGACTCGCGGATGCGGCTCATGATCTCGTCGCCGGCCAGGTCAGGCCGCTCGACCTCGTGGACGACTACCACGCGCTCCTCGTCGGTGACCTCGACGGCGAACACCGCGCCGCCACCGGCAGGCAGAGCGGCGTGGCTCTGCCCGACAGTGACTTCGATATCTTCGGGATAAAAGTTTTGGCCCCGAATGATCAGCAGATCGTTGAGCCGGCCAACCAGGAACAGCTCGCCGGCATGCATAAAGCCGAGATCGCCGGTGCGGAAGAAGCGCGTATCGCTTGTGCCGGCCAGCGTGGCGTGGAAGATCTGGGCTGTCGTTTCCGGCTGCTGCCAGTAGCCCTGGGCTACACTCGGCCCTGACAGCCAGATCTCGCCGATCCCGTTTTCCGCGCACGGCTCCAATGTATCGGGATCGACAATCGCGAGCTGCTGATCGGCCAGCGGTTGTCCACAGCCGACGAGTATGCGTGCGCTGCTGTCCTGGCTCGGGACCAGCATGCGGTGCTTCAGGGCCTCGCGATCCGCCGCCAGCATGACGGGCGGAGCAAAGGTTGTCGCGCCCGAAACCGTGGCTGTGGCATCCGACATGCCGTATGACGGGTAGAAGGTTTCGGGCCGAAAGCCGCACTCTGCGAAGGTTTGCGTGAAGCGATCCAGCACGTCGGGTCGCACCGGCTCAGCGCCGTTGAGCGCCATATTCCAGGCGCTCAGATCCAGCGTCGCGCGCTGCTCAGGCGTAATCTTGCGTACGCACAGGTCGTAGGCAAAATTGGGCGCGCCGGTCGTGGTCGCCCCGTAGCGCGACATCGCTTCCAGCCAGCTCAGCGGACGCCGTACAAAATCGGCAGGCGACATCAGCACCGCCGGCACGTTGCGGAACAGCGGATGCACAACGCCCAGGAATAAGCCGAGATCGTGATACAGCGGCAGCCACGAAACGATCGCGCGGCAGGGACGGGCATCAAAGCCAGGAAAGGCGGCCACGTTGTGCAGCATATTGCCGTGACTGATCATCACGCCTTTGGGTGTGCCGGTCGAGCCCGATGTGTACATCAGCATCGCCAGTGTATCGCCGGTCAGCGCGGGCGCGTGCCAGGTGTGCTCAGGCTGCGCCTCGATCTGCTCGATCGTGTGCCAGCGCAGCGGCTGAAGCTCAGGTGTCTGCTCCAAGACATCGGCGGCGGCGGCCAGCACGGCATCGGTAGTCAGGGAAATCACGGGCTGCGCGTTGCGGATCGTGGCTTGCAGGCGCGCGAGCGTGCGGTGAGTGCGGCCCGACTCGGGCGGCGACGACGGAATCGCCGGGAAGCCGGCATAGAAGCAGCCAAACAGCGCCGCAATGTAGTCAAGGCCGGACGGGCAGCAGATCAACACTGGTCCAGGTTTGTCCACGCCCTGCTGCAGCCAGCCGGCGATCGATCGCGCCCGGCGATCCAGCTCACCGTAGCTGATCTGCACCGTTGATCGATCGTCTTGAAAAATATATGCAACCTGGTCAGGACTCGTGGTTGCGCGCTGGCGCAGCAGCTCGACTATGGTCACCGCCGGTGCAAAAGGTTCGCCGCGATCAATATCGATGGTCATGGATGCTCCTGTCCCGTCACCTGCTGATCCGTGATCTCACGATACCAGCGGCGAGCGCCGTGCAACAACGATTGGGCCGCCAGTTGTGCGTTACCGGATAGGGAGTAACGACCTGTCAGGTCCGACAGGCGCTTGAGCTGCAATACGGATTGTTTGTTGGGGAAAGTGAGCTTGGTACGCTCGTGTCAGGCCGGGCGCTGACTTGAGGAAGCTGCGAGGAGGCCCAGCCTGGGGCAGCGATGCTGCTCATGCCGTTGCAGTGGACCGGATGAGCATACATCGCCTGGATTTTAGAGGGTAGCCAGCGCCGTTTCGATCTGCAACTCGCGTGATTGCGCCGGGCCGTCGAGCATGATTCGCTCGGAATAGTAGCCGGCGTAATACTTGTCGATCACCCGCTGATAATAGGTGCGATCGAAGCCCAGCGCCGCAGGGTTTTGCAGATACGCGAGCAGCTTGGCGTTTGATACCTGATACGCGTCGTTGCCGTCGCTGTACGAGCGCAGCACAAACGACGGGCTGCACGCGGCCAGGTGATCGACGATCTCTTCGACCAGCACGGCCACGCCTGAGGCCACGTTGATCACCTGGCGGCTGACGTCGCGCGCAATCAGCTCGTCGGTGATCGCTACCACGTCTTCGATGTCGATAATATCGCGACGCACATTTCTGCGGATCTGCACCACGCCGCGCTGGATCTGATGAAACAGCGCCGGCACAAGCTGGTACGGCTGCTGATGCTGGCCGACCGGGCTGGGCAGCCGCAGAATCAGGTAGTCGACGGTGGACTGCCGGATCACTGTTTCCATCGCCAGCTTGTGGCGACCATACGCCGAGCGCGGAAAGACCGGCTCGTCTTCATAGCCGGTGCTGCCGGGACCGCCGTACATCAAGTCGGACGATGTCGAAAAGTAGATCAGCTTGCGCCCGTGGAGCCGGCAATGATACAGCGCGCTGTAGAGCAGATCGACTTCGCGGCGAAATTCCGGCTCATCGGTGCAGCTCGACCGCGATACGCCCGACGCAAACAGCAGTACGTGGGGATAGGCAGATCGCAAGCGCTCGAAATGCCGGGCGATAAAACCCGTTCCAATGATATCCACTGAATCCTCCCATATGCGAAATCCATCATTGCTGGGTTGGGAACGCAACAGCCGGGAAGAGGCCGCTGCCGATAATCTTAGTAATATTCACAAACCTGTTCTAGCTTAGTTACCTGTTCCGGCGGGTACAACGGTGGTGTTGACAGGCATAACCTGCCAGGCCACGCCGCCAAACCTGTCGCCCACGTCAGGCCTCCTGCGTCAAGCGGAAGCAGCCACTCCCGCGCGGATCGGCGAGCGTGAGGCCGCCAGGTCGCACAGCAGCTCGACGGCATACATGGCATCCGGCAAGGCCTGAATCTCCGCCCGCATCGATTGCGTGTTCGCCCGGTAGTGTGGACTTTGCAAAAGATCGCGGACGGCGCTGTTGATCGTGTGGGGCGCTACTTCCGGCACCAGGCTGTTGAACGCGGCAAACTGGCCCGGCAACCTGAGCACGCGTCCCAGCCCCAGCTCCATACTGCGCATGGCTCCCATCCAAAGCTCGCCGCCATTGGGAATCATCAGCAGCGGTAGGCCATAGCTGAGCGCCGATGTGATCGTGAAGAACGGGTTATGCGTGATAAACAGGTCGCAGTAGGGGAAGAGCGCCGCCTGTGGGATGAATTGCTCGATGCGGACGTTGGGCGGCTGCGGGCCAAACTGAGCCGGATCTTGCCCGCGTCCGATCGTCAGAATCAGATTGATCGGCTCGTCGCGTAGGCCGGCCAGAATGTTGGGGAACACATTCGTGCCCCGATATACCGAGCTCATCGACGCATACACGGTTGGCTGCGCTGCCAGCTGGTGGCACCATGCGGGCACGGCCTCGTCTGCACCGACCGGTGTAGGCCGAATGCCATGCATCACCGGCAGCTCACGCGGCTGAAAAGTGCTCGGAGCCAGTACCAGGTACAGGTACGGGTAGAGCATGTCGAGCGCCGGGTAGGGCGACAGGCCATGCATGCTGCGCAGGTACGCCAGCTGCTCGCCGATGCGTGGCTCAAGCACGCTGGCCGAAAGAAAGAAGCTGATGCTGATCGTCGCCTGCGGAATGTCCAGCAGCTCTGCGACGATGCAGCTGGCAAACTCAAAATCGTTGCGCACGATCACATCGGGCCGCCACTCCCGGCAGATCGCGATCAGATCCGGGATCATGCGATGGGCCGCGACATCGGCGAAGATGTCGGATAACAGCCAGTCGCCCTGCTCCGCCGCCGTCATGTCTTCCATCTCCGGAAAGGTGCGTACGGCGTGCGCTTCTAGCCAGTCCAGGCCGGCGGCGATGGCCGCAAAGCCGTAGGCCGCGACCGTCGGGCCAAAGGAGCGCGCGGTTGCGAAGCGTACCTCGTGGCCCTGCTGCTGAAGTGCCTGCGCGATCGCCAGCATCGGCAGCAAGTGGCCGATGCCCGGCTGCGTTGTGAAAAGCGCTTTCATAGAAATGCTAGCGCGCCAGCCCCGCTGCTACCAGCGCGGAGGCACGCCTCTCCTTTCGTGGTGATGTTCACGCGCTACCAGGCGGGACGACCATGCGGCCCAACCAGCTCGTCAGGCGTGGCAGTGGCCAGCGCCCGGATCTCCTCGTAGGCGGTGCCACCTGCGGCAAACTGGTGCAGCAGCGCCAGACTGCCAGGCATATCGCCGGTGCGGCGCAGGGTTTTCCAGAAGATCGCCAGCACCGCCGTTGAGAAATCGTCGGAGCTTGGCCCCAGCACTGCGCCGGCGTTGTGCCGCCCATAGTGTTGCTCCACGGCGTCAAAGCCGGCATACCAGCGCACAAACTGATGCTGCCAGGCGCGGCGCGGCGGCTGATGATTGGTCCACTCGTCGGTGGGGGCGCAGCGATTCGTCAGCAGCGCTTGATCGCAGAGTCCAAGCCGAAAGCCCGCCGGCTCGGCTAAAACCGTAAGAATCGCATCCTCGCTGGTTGTGCCCGGATACAGCTGCGAGATGGTCGCCAGCAGGCTGAGCATACATTCAGTACGTCCGATCGTTCCGCCGCCAGGCATACACAAACAGCCGGGAATCAGCCCGCAGGTGTAGTTGTAGATCGTATGCATGGGCGAGCACGGCGTTGCCAAGCGTGGCTGCCGCACGTCGATCCCGCCGATTGTTTTGGAGGTCTCGTAGGTGCAGAAGCGTGTGATTGCGCCGGTGATGTGCAGATCGGGCTGGCTGTCGAGCAGATCGATCAGCGGTGCCAGTCCATTCGATTCGAAATCAAGCGGCTGGCTCTGGGTCGCCGGCGGAGCGAGCGTTTGTCGCTGTTTGGCCGAGATATATGCCTGCGTCAGCGTGTTGACGACGCGCTCGATGTTGCCGCCCAGGCGCGCCAGCAGCGTGCGGATCTGGCTCAACTCGGTGTCGAGGCTGCGATCCTCGGTCTGGGCGATGAAGATGCTTTCGGCATCAAAGACGAGCGTGTACTGTGGCGGCTGCCAGCCAGCCTGGATGCTCGGCAAGATCAGGCCGCGTCCGAGATCGTCGAGCATGCGGATTTTGCCGGCGGCGTGCGGTCCCTCCCGCTGGTAGACCACAAACACGCGATGCTGCGCGCCGTCAGCAGGCGGGATCGTGTATAGCTCGGCTTGCTCCTCTGGACGATCGAAGCAGGTGGCAGGAATAGCAGGGCCGGGTTTGTCTCCGGTGTAAAGCTCGATGAGCTGGACGCTGTCGAGGGTTTTGAGGTAGGCAATCGTGCTCTGGCAGCGGAAGCCGTTATTCAGGCCAATCACCAGATCTGCCCGCCGCCCAGTCGCTTCGATCTGCCGCACAATCCGGGGAATCGTGTAGGCCAGGTACTGCTCGGCGCTGGCAGCCGCAGCAACGATGCCCAGCACCCGTGACGAATCACAGGTGCCGGCGGTAGCGACGAGGATCTCGTCATGTAAACGCAGCACACGGCGAACGTCGTCCGCAAGCCGGTCATCTTGTTCTACGGCACCATAAGCAGTATCGGTGGGAGCAGCTGATCGCATCGTGACACTCGCTTCTTCGCTGTTTGGGCGCTGGTATCGCACTAAAGGGCGCGCTTATCCGATACCTCCTTTTCTACTGCGTTTCCCCTCCCTTCCACAATGGCCGTGACGACAGTTCGCGACTGTCATAATCGGCAGTCGCTCGTCTGCTGGCTGGTTGACATAAATTTGGGTTTAGAATGGCTGATCTGCTAGTCGGCTGGTGTTTTTGACGCATCTGGCCGCGCTCAACTCATTGAAGCTTACATGTGAGGTAATCCACGCTGGTTTCAACTCATTGAACAGTGACGTTCGGCTCATTGAGTTTTCGTATGCTTAGGGAGCACTTGAAACAATCCACGATGAGATTGTTCCTTTAGGAGAAGCACCATGTTCAGTGTTCAGGGCCCCCTCAAGTTCGTCCAGCGTGCTATCGCATCGATCGTCCTCGTCGCCGCACTCCTCAGCGCTGGCGGATCTGCCCCTGTCGTCTCACCTAACGCCGATGATTTCACGAATGGTGCACCCTCCGGCCTGCTGGCAGCGGATGACTTCACCAATGGGCTGCCTTCCGATCCGGACGCGGATGACTTCACCAATGGGCTGCCTCCTGTGCAGCTGGCGGCAGATGATTTCACCAATGGCTTTCAGGTGTGAATATGCTGAGCGAACGTGTTGCCAGGCTGGTTGAAACCCATCAGCAGGTTACCGATGGCTATGGCGCGCGCGATCAGGATCATGCCGCGCTGGCGTCGATCGTGCCGAATGCAAACACCGTTGGGGAGTGCAGTGCCGGTGAACAATCGCCGCAGGTGTTTCTCGGGCTAGAAAAACTGATCTGCGCGGCGCTGGCCGATAGCGTATTTGCCGCAGCGCTGATCGCCAGTCCGATCGAAGCGCTGGCCGGCTCGGCGCACAATACTCTGCTGACCGAAAACGAGCGTGTGCTGGTTTGTTCGGTGATTGGCGCGAGCGATATTCATGACTACGCCGCTCGTCTGCACGCGATAACCTATCCGCACCAGCCAAATGGCTTTGGATAGCTCACATATCGTCGCTACTCACGCCGTCGCCGGTAGTTCTTCGCCTTTCATACATATCTGACAGGGAAAGCTAGCCCATGACCGGAACAATTAGCGAGCAATTGCATCAGCAGATCTTGAATGCCCGCGAGAATGAGCGCAAGCACATCGCCCGCGAGCTGCACGATGAGATTATTCAGTCGCTGATCACGATGAACTATCACATCTCCGAAATGCGCCAGCACCGCGCGCAGGACAACACGCTGTCGCTGGCCCGGCTTCAGGACGACCTGCATCAGGTGATCAACAATGTCCGGCAGATTTGCGTCGCGCTCCGACCGCCGGTCCTCGATAGCCTGGGACTGGCCGCCGCGATCCGCTCGCATGTCCGCGAGCTAGAGCGACGTGGCCTCTGCCGCATTGGACTGCATGTGCCGGACGAGCTTGAGCAGTCGATCCCTGAGCCGATCGCGATCTGTCTTTACCGGATCTTGCAGGAAGCGCTGGTCAATGTGCAAAAGCACGCCGAAGCAACGCAGATTGTTGTCAAGCTGGATCTGTGCGACAGCACGATCCGGCTATTGGTGCAGGATAACGGCAAAGGATTCAGTCTTCCGCAGCAGTTGGACCAGCTCCTCCATGCCCGGCACTTTGGGCTGGTTGGCATTCGAGAGCAGCTCGATATGATCAACGGCACATTAGAGATCGCTTCTGCGCCTGGTCAGGGCACGCGCCTGGAAGCGACGGTTCTGCTGCCGCACGCGGTGACCGATAATCAACAAGAACTGCGAGAAATGTATGCATAGCCACGCTCAAAGCACGCCTGTCCACGCTGCCGCCCCGCTGATCCGTGTGCTGGTTGCGGACGATCATCCGATCGTTCGGCGCGCGATCGCTCATGAGCTGTCGCAACAGTTGGATATTGAGGTGCGCGGCCAGGCAATGAATGGTCAAGATGCCCTTTGCCAGATCCACGCGCTGGCCCTGGATGTGGTGCTCCTCGACATCAATATGCCTGGCCGGCGCACGATCGATGTGCTCAAAGAGATCACCATGCTGCCAAATTCACCGCGCGTGGTGATGCTCACGGCCCATGATGAGCCCGAGTATATTATGGCGATGTTGAAAGCCGGCGCGAAAGGCTACGTGCTCAAGGATGAATCGCCGGAAAATATTTCAGTGGCGGTGCGGGCAGCGGCGCGTGGCGAGGTGTGGTTGAGTCCGCCGGTGCTGATGCATGTGGTGAACTATCAGGTAACCGAGCCCGCAGAGCCTGCCGCGCCGCTGCTGAGCCCACGCGAACAAGAGGTCTTCGCGCAGCTGATTCAGGGCAAAGATAATCAGGAAATTGCCGACCACCTGTGTATCAGCGAGCGCACCGTGCGCTTCCACCTGGGCAACATCTACGATAAGCTCGGCGTGCGCAGCCGTGGCGAGGCGATGGCCTGGGGTATTCGTGAGCATTTCAGCCAGGAAAACAGCCGCGCGCATCCCCTCGCCGCATGATCGTGGCTCCGGCCTACTGCTGGCAGAATCGTTGACGGGTAGGGGCGTGCGCAGCACGCCCCTAGCGGAATCAATTAACAGGTACGTGCTCTGACTCGTTGGGCGTTACAGCTTGAGCGTGTGTAAATACAGCTGCGCCACCTCCGAATCAGAGCTTGGCTCAATCCCCATCTCCTCATCTAGGTGGCGGCGTAAGATCTGATACTGATTAATCGCCGCGCTGCGGTTGCCAAGCGCAATCAAGCAGCGCATGGCTCCGGCATACATCGCCTCGTCTAAGGTGTCTAGGGCCAGGATCTTTTGATACAGCGCCAGCGCCGCCGAAAAAGCCTGCTCTTTTTCAAATGCCGATGCCAGCAGCCGCAGCGCCTCAAGATAACGCTGTTCCAGGTAGCTCCGCAAGCTGACGCACCAATCGTTCTCGATGTGCGCCAGAAACGGCCCTTGATACAGATCCAGCGCATCCAGCATGGCCTCGCGATCCAGCGGACGTTTATTAAGCATCTGTAGCAATTGCTGGTAGTCGTAGGAGATGTGGACCCGCGCGCTATCAATCCGGTAGATCTGCCGGCCTTGCAGCGTAATCAGCTCACGCGGTAGCACCGAGCGCAGCTGGTAGATTGCGGATCGTAAGGCCTCGCGGCTGCGCTCAAGCGAAAGATGCGGCCAGATTGCCTCACGCAGCGTATCGATGCGCGCGCCGTCGGGGTAGGCCAGCAGATAATAAAGCACTTCGCGAGCTTTCTGCCAGCCCAGGTCGACCTCCTGGTTGTTGAGCATGATCTGATCGACGCCAAGCGCCCGCACCGTGATCACCGGACGCTCGTCTTTATCCTCAAAAGTCCGCGCCACGCGCAGGATCTCTTGCTGGCGCAGCTGCCAGGCCTGCGCGTGCTTCCAGCCGGCCAGCGCGGCGCGGCGCTGCACATCGCGCATATGCAGCATCTCGGTCACCAGAAATGTATCGTGGCCCAGCTGTTGCGTGAGCTGCACCGCTTGATTGAGCGACGACAGCAGCGCTGCGCTATCGCTGGGCCGCGTGTGGGTAAAGATCTGCGCTTGAATCAGGAAGGCGCGCGCTAAGATCATCGGCGAGTTGCTGCTGCTCAGTACGTCGATCGCTGCCTGAATATCATGCTCAGCCCGTGTGTAGTCCTGAAGGCCGCAGGCAACCTGGCACTCTAGCAGCCGAATATCGTGCAGATGCGACTTGCGTATAGCCGGAGATAACTCATGCAAGCGGCAGGTGGCGTCTTCATACTGCTGCTGCTTGATCAATAATCCAATCGCGCTGAGCTCCAAACAGTCCATCAGATGGGCGCTGCCGCCGATCTTGAGCGCATCGGCATAGGCCTGTTTCGCCGCATCCCACAGCTGGAGATCGGCATACAGATCCCCGAGATTCGAAAGCACAACCGCCTGGTAGCTCGGCGTCGCGCCCTCACGAGCATATTGTAACGCGCGGCTTAGCGTGCTATGCACCTCTTGAAAGCGTCCCATCAAGCGCTGCGTACCGCCGATGCTATTCAAACTCATGGCGCGCAGGCCCGCATTACCGGTGGTCGCCCAGTAGGCCTCGGCCTGGCGATAATAGTCGTCGGCCTTTTGCAGCTGCCCGATCGCGGTATAACAAATCCCGAGATCGCGCTGGATGTGCGCGACCATATACAGGTTGCCGTATTTCTGATACAGCACCAGCGCTTGCTGCAGCTCATCGATGGCCCGGTCGGTTTGCTCTAGGCGGTGGTGGCAGATGCCGATCGTGCGCAGGGCCGCCGCCTGCTGCGAGGGATCATTGGTCATGACCAGGGCCTGCTGCCCGAGCTCAAGTGCGCGCTGGTACTGTCCGGTGATCCGCCCGATCTGCGCCTGAAGCAGCAAAACCATGGTTTGATCGGCGTTGTCGTCAGCCGTGATCCGTGTTTCTGCCAGGTTAGCCAGCGTTTGGGCTTTCTCATACTGGCCGCGATCTAACAGCACGCGCGCTTGCAGGCAGAGCAGCTTAACGCCGGCATTGTCCGATCCCAGCGCATCGAACCAGTGTTCCAGGGTTTCCAGCCGACCTTTGGTGTATAAGCTCTCGCCACTGCTCACAATCACATGCTCTGCCGCCGCGCGATCGCCGACCTCCAGGTAGTGCTCAAACGCCCGCGACCATTGACCCTGCGCGACATACAGATCGGCAACTTGGCGGATGACTGCTCGGTAGCGCTCAGGGTTGAGGATGCTGAATTGCTCCTGTAAAAATTCACGAAACAGCGGCTGGTAGCGCAGCACGCCCGGCTTGATCTCCGACACGAACAGGTGCCGGCGCAACAGGGCATCCAGCAGCCGCCGCGAGTCGATTCGCTGCAAGATTTTGTCGCAGTGCTCGTAGGTCAGATCATCCAGCAGCGAAGATTCGAGCAAAAAGCTGCGCACGTCCGCCGGCTGCTGGTCAAATACCTGCTCGGCCAGAAAGCGATATACCTGGCGCTCGGCTCTGGTGGTGGAGAATGACGGCGTATATGTCGTGGGCTCCGGCGCTTGCAGCAACATAATGCCGGTAATCCAGCCCTGCGCCTGCGCCACCAGTTCCGCCGCCTGCTCAAGCGCGACCGGTGTTTCCGCCTCCGCCGATAGCACGCTGGCCGCCTCTTCTGCCGTAAAGCAGAGCGGTTTTTCGTCAAGGCTGATCATCTGGCGGCGGGCCGCGAGCAGCATCACATTCGACAGGCCGGGATAGCTGCGCGACGCCAGAATCAGATGCAAGAACGGGCAGCGTACCAGCAGCTGCGAGACAATGTCGGCGATCTCGGCGACGTGATCGATCAGATGCCAGTCGTCGATGATCAGGATGAAGTGCTCGCCGATCGCATACAGGTCGCGGGCAAAGGCGGCAAAGGCTGTGGAAAGCGGCACCGGGTCGTTGTCGGTGAGCAGCTGCCGCGTTTGTTGGAGTGACCCAGGAAACCGGCGCTCGACAGCAGCAACCAGATAGCTCAGAAAGACCCACACATCGCGGTCATACTGCTCGATGCTGTACCAGCAGACCGGCAGCGGTGCCGGCCCGGTCGCAAAGTCGATCAAGAGTGAGGTTTTGCCGTAGCCGGCGGGTGCTGAAATCGTGATCAGCTGTCGCGCGGCAATATTGTTAAGCACCGAGGTGAGACGAGGCCGGGCAACCAGGTGGCTCGGACGTTGCGGGATGATTATTTTATGGGGGAAGTCAACAATCATACAGCTACCATATCTATTCTATGTGAACATGAAGGATCAATGTAACGCGTTGGGCTTTGCTCGTTCAGCCACGTCTCCACACTCCTGCCCGATAAGTTACTATCAGCAGCGTCTTACTAAATTACTCAGTAGGGTTGTGCGGACTGTCGCCTCCGCCTGGCAGAACTGAACAACACGATCTGAGCGTTTCAGATGTGCTTATGAGGACGTGGGTTGAGGTCAAGCTGAGCACGCCATGATCTCGCTGCAGTCACGGTGCAGAAGAAGATCTTGACTGATCGATACCGGCTTGGGCGAGCGTGATCTAAGAGGATAGGCTATGAGATGCTACACCAGCAGCTTCCTCTCACTACGAGGCTCTGCCGCAGGGATGTCATCCTCCTCGCTTGGTAAGACAAGGTATTGCAATTTGAAAGAGCGGAATGGGAAGGACAACGTCCGGCGAGGGTTAGCGCCTGGTGTATAGTAAGTTGCGAGAGCGCTATCTTTACTATTGTACATTATTTGCTGTATTTGTCTACAAGAATTTCTTGATTTACTATAGCTAGATTGTTCACATTACTATAGTACTAGTTTTCGGTCTGAAAACGTTTACACCATTACCATCAGCTATCTTGCTGATCGGTGTATAGTTTTTTCGGTAGAACCTTCGCCTGAAGGCACAGGCGCTTTGCTTACAGGTAGTGAACAGAAGCGGCGCGCTACTCATGAGTGGTATACAGCCAGCGGCGGTTGATCAGGATATACAAGTCCTGATCAACCGCCGCTCGTGCTGAGTTAGATGGCTACCAGGCGGCCTGCGTGAAATCGCCTTTATAAATATAGTTCTTCTGCCTGGCGATCTGATTGATCTCCGCGAAATCGGCTTGTGCCGCTTGCAGCTCTTCCAACACCGCCCAGGCTTTGGCTAAATCGTTGGTCTGGTGCAATTTTTTGGCAAACATCACCAGTGCAATCACCGGCGACATCGCCTCGCCGTCACCTTGCATCGGCGTGATGTTGCTAAAGCCGTACAGCCGCTCGATCGCATCGTTACCGGCGATCCAGCGGGCATACTGGTCTTTCCAGGTCGCGACACCTGATGTGCTCAATGTCTCGTGCCGCGCAAAGCAGCGATTGGTGTTGTACAACTGGCGCTCCATGAAGGTGCTAAATCCGGCGTTGTAGGCCAGCACGGTCGCCATGGCATCTTCGGCGGTCAGACCAGGATAGGCGCTCGCCATGTAGCTATGGGTGGCCAGCAACGCATCCATTCTCCCGAGCGTGCAGCCGCCGGAAAAGGTCATGGTGTAGGGTGACAGCCCGGTCATCTCATAGACCATGCGGTGCAAAATCGAGGTGACGACGTTCAGGCTGGGCAGAATGACTTTTGCCGAGCGGTAGATCGACTCGATATTGTACGCGCAATTTTTCCAGCGCACACTGGAAATATCGGCTCCGGTCTGCTCCATGCGCTCGATCAGCCGATCCACGCCACGCCCGTTCAGATCCACCACTGCCTCTGAGGTCGAGCTTGCTGTGGGGGCTGCGCGCCGATTTGCCGCATAATGATCTGAGATCACCCGTTGGACAGCGGCTTCGATGGGAAGGCCTTGCTCCACCAGCAGCTTCATCTTGACGACCAGCGCCGGTGTATCGAAGTCCTCGTGATCTTCAAGTACCAGCGTTTCCTGGTCGAGCATCAAGAGATAAAGCGGCGGTATCCAGCCCTGGGCAATATTGTGCAACAGCAGCGAGTGGCAGATATCGCCAAGCACGCGAATCTTGCCAGGGGCGTGAGGGCCGCGCTTCTGGTGCAGCACAAAAATGCGATGCCCGTTGCTCGCCTGCGGGATGTGATAGGTGGCGTCCTGGTGATCCGGTGATGCGAAAATCGGGGCCGGAATATGCGCGCCTGGTTTGTCGCCGGTGTACAGGTGGATGATCTCGGTATCGAGCAGCGTGCTCAAGCCGGCAATCGTAAGCGGGCACTCATACCCGTTGTTCAAGCCAATCACGATATCGGCGCGCTTGCCTGCGCGCGCGATCTGTTTGATCAGCGTCGGGATTGTGTACGGCAAGTAGTGCTCACCGCCTGGTGAGGCTGGCGTCACCGCACATACGCGCGCGGTATCGAAGGTATTATGGGTGTACTGCTTGATGCGCGACCGCAGCGCCAGCACCTGTGCTACGTCTTCGCGCAATGTTTGATCCTGCTCGGGAGTAGCCATCTGTGGAGCCTTGCTCGCTGGGGTAGAGGCAGTATTCATCAAGGTCTTCCTTTTCGATTGGTGCAGCTCTGGTGCCGGTGGCATCGATCTGCCAACCAGTACACATCCAGCATGTGGCACTGGGCTTGCGGATGGGGCATCAGTCTTGTCGCAGCAGCTACAGGATCTGATCTTCGCTCTGGATCGGTGATACGACCGGTTGGCTGCTGCTCGGCTTGGGTCTAGTCTAGCATCTAGATGCGTGATCGCCGCTAGCAGCTGCGACAGTTTGCGGCTGCCAGGTTCGCCAGGTTAAGCAGCGCTGCCCTGTGTGATCATGCTGCACATCGCCACCCCCGGCGACTACGACAGGGGCACATGTCACTCCCGGCAAAAGGAAACTGTCGCAGGTAGCATTGTAGCGACTGTTCCAGCCTGCTACGCTGTTTTTCCAGGAGATCACAGCTTACGGCGCATACAGAATCAGTGCGCTGTACTGCACCTGCTGATCGACTCAGTCTGCTGCTTCTGGCAGGTCGACCTGTCGTCGTCGACAAGGATCACCAGGGAAAGTGGCAGAGCACAACTGGCGCGTTGGACGTTGCTGTTGATTGTTGAAGACTCTATAAAGCGAGTAGAGGACCCAGGGCGCGCAGGCTGGTGCTACACGCGGGATCGTGCCAGTCGTGGCGAGCCGGTCCATGGTGATAGAAATCCTTCCAATACCGAGCTGAGCCGCTCAGCCACATCAGCGCAACGATCGGTCTGGTTGGGTGCCGTTGCGAAACGAACCATTGGAGTTATAACCATGAGCATCATCGAAACACGAGGCTTGAAGAAAAGTTTCCGCTCGCGGGGCCGGCTGATTGAAGCCGTTAAAGGCGTTGACATCCAGGTGCAAACTGGCGGAACGTTCGGGTTTCTCGGTCCTAACGGTGCCGGCAAGACGACGACCATGCGCATGTTGACGACGCTGATGCGACCAACCGGCGGTGAAGGGCGCGTCGCCGGCTACGATCTGATGCGGCAGCCGGAGCTGGTGCGGCAAAAGATTGGCTATGTTGGCCAGGCGGGCGGTGCCGATGGTAAAGCCACTGCGCGCGAAAATCTAATCCTTCAAGGCCGCATCTGTGGCCTGTCGCTGGCGCAAGCCCGCGAACGTACCACCACGTTGATTGGTGCGCTCGGACTGTCCGAGCTGGCGGATCGCAAAGTCAAAACCTATTCGGGCGGGCAGCGTCGCCGGCTGGATCTGGCGCTGGGCATGGTGCATGAGCCGGCGCTGCTGTTCCTGGACGAGCCGACAACCGGCCTTGATCCGAAGAGCCGCAACGAGCTGTGGGCCGAGCTACGCAAGCTGCAGGACGCCGGCACCACGATCTTTATGACCACGCACTACCTCGACGAGGCGGACGCGCTCTGCCAGCGGCTGGCGATCATGGATGGCGGCAGCATTGTGGTGGAGGGCACGCCCGCCGAGCTGAAGCGCCAGATTATGGGCGATACCGTGATCCTGGGCATGGATACCTCACATACGGTATTGCACCATGCGCAAGAGGTTTTGCGCGGGCAGCCGTTTGTGCGCTCATTACAGGAGGAGCGCGATAGCGGGCTGCGGCTCCAGGTCGAGCACGGCGAAGACTCGTTGCCGGTCATTCTGCGCTTGATGGAAGGCGCCGGCGTTCCGATTCGCACGGTCTCGCTTTCACGACCGACGCTCGACGATGTGTTTCTCAAGCAGACGGGACGCTCCCTGTACCAGCAGCAGAATTAGCCTGGCGACACGCTCTCATCCCCGAAAGGACTAGCTCCATGCATGTGCTTCTTCATACCTGGCTCCTCTTCAAGCATAATTTCATTGTGACCGTCCGCAATCCAGTCTATGTGATCCTCGCGCTGTTCCAGCCGATCTGCCAGCTGATCCTGTTTGCGCCGCTGCTTGAGTCGATCGAAAGCGCGCCCAATTTCCCGCCAGGTGGCGCGTATACGGTATTTACGCCTGGTCTGCTGGTGATGATGGGTATTACCGGCGCGCTCTTCGTCGGCTTCGGGTTTATCTCCGACATGCGGGCCGGCGTGATGGAGCGCCTGCAAGTAACACCGGTCAGCCGCTTCGCGCTAGTCCTCAGTCGGTCGTTGTGCGACATGACGATGTTTCTGGCGCAGGCAGCAGCGCTGATGGTCGTCGCATGGCAGTTTGGCATGCGCCCTCATCCGCTCGGCGTGCTGGTCGCCGTCCTGTTGTTCATGATGGTCAGCCTGTTTACCTCGTCGGTCTCCTATGCGACGGCGTTTGCAACTGCGGATGAAAACACCTTTTCTTCGATCCTGAACTTCTTGATCATGCCGATCTTGATGTTGTCGGGTATTACACTACCCCTGGCACTCGCGCCGCTGTGGATTCGCAATGCGGCCCGGTTCAACCCTTTTTCCTATGCGGTTGACGCATCGCGGGCCTTATTCATCGGCAATCTGACCGATACATCGGTCATGCTGGGCTTTGTGGTGATGGCGCTCATGACTGTTGTCGGCATGTATTGGGCTTTCAGCTCCTTCCGTCGAGGTTTGGCCTAGGTATCGTGTGCCAGCATGCGTCTGGGCGAGGGTTGCATGTGTCGCGCCTTGCTCGTCGGTGTCTGCTGGTGCTAGGTCTGCGCTATCGATGCACCCATGAAAGGATCTTCACATGTTGCGCCGTGTTTCAGCGACTCCACCGGCTGTTGTATTCCAACCCGTTCGACGATTAACCATCACCCAGCTGCTGGCGATGACGCTCGCCATGGGCGCAGTGCTGTACGTTGGTGCCTATTTGTGGTTATTCAGCGGGTATCTTGCTGACGACGCCTATATTCACGCGCGAATTGCCCGCAATTTGTACGCGTTTGGTGTGCCCTACTACAACCCCGGTGAGGCCGTTGCGGGCAGTTCCTCCGTCCTCTGGACGCTCCTGCTCGCCGCTGTATTCGTGGTGACCGGTCCAAGCATAGCGGTCCTGCCGTGGATCACCGCTGCATCTGTACTCGGGCTGTGTGGTGGTCTGGTGGTGTTGCTCAAGCCACGATTGGGCTTCCTCGCTGCGACGTTCACTGCACTTTTGATCGTGATTGTGAGCACACTGCACATCGCTGTGCTCGGCATGGAAACACCGCTGGCACTCCTGGTCTGGATCCTCAGTCTCATCGCGTGGCGTCGCCAGCAGTGGGGACGGGTGGGCTTCTTCGCCGCGCTGGCGTATGGCGTGCGGCCAGAATTTGCTGTATGGATTATCCTGTGTGGCCTGCTGGCTGAGACTTGGCCGGCGCGGTGGCAGGTTGCGCGCGGGGCAGCAGGCCCTTTGCTCGCCATAGCGTGCTATCAATGGTTCTTTTTTGGCAGCCTCATCCCGCAAACGGTGCGGGCGAAGTCAATTATTTATTCCCTGACCTTCAGCGAGTTTCTCGGGCAAGCAGGGTTGCCGTGGGGATCGGCCTTCATGCTAGTCGTGCTTGCCGCCCTCCTTGTCAAATACGTACGAAGCCAGCCACGGTGGATGATCGGATTGGTGGGGTTCCCTGTGGTGGTCGGAGCGCTCTATGCGATCCAGCACACCTTTGTCTTCTCGTGGTACACACCCGCGATTTGGCTGCCCTTGATGGTCGCCTGCGCGCTGCTGGTCCAGCGCCGGACGGCCTACCTCCTGCTGGTATTGGCTCTCGCGCTGTTTGTTCCCCTCACCTCGTCATTTTGGGAAGCGTTCGGGGTTCTGCGCGGTGATCAATACGCGTTTCGCGAGGCACTGGCCAGTCGCCGAGTTGAACAATATCTGACGATTGGAGCGGGCCTTGCGCAGCAATATCCTGAAGCCACAGTGATGACCGCCGAGATCGGTGGCCTGGGCTGGGTTTTTCCCGGTCGCATTATTGATGCGGTAGGCCTTGTAACCCCGGATGCGCTGCGCTATCATCCCCTGTCGGTACCCGAACAGCGCTCATCGCATTTGATTGGGGCTATCCCACCACAGGCCGTCCCCGAATTCAAGCCCGAGCTCGTCGTGTCGATGAGCTTGTTTAGCGAGGCGTGGCGCGCCGCAGGAACACCTGGATATCATTTGTTACACGAGTATCCGGTGGTTCCTCCGGTGGAGGGTCAGCCGTCAACCGTATGGGGTAGTGACGTGACCCATGTTTGGCTTCGACGGTAGGCGGTGTCGGGAATGACGTCGCGATGATGTAGTCGTAGTTCGTTCTCTACGTACTGATTCCACGATGATCCACAGCACGAGATACAGGATCACGCCGATGCCGTTGCTGAGCGCCAGGATCACCGCAATGAGGCGCACCAGCGTCGCGTCGATACTCAGGTAGCGCGACACGGATGAAGGTAGCGCTCACTCCGCCCGAGGAGCCGACGATCACCATCTCGAACCTCACCTTGGAACAGAGCGAGCTTACCGAGGTGCCACCCCGCAGGCTACTGAGGGTAGCGCATACGTTTGGGAATCCCTCCCCGACACGTCCATTGATGCGTCGTGTTGGTACGAGGCAGGTTGAAAGGTGAGCGCTCGATAGATCGTTGGCTGGGCGAAGCTCGCGTGGTCAGGTGGGGCCTTGAGGCAGATTGTGATGGTATGCTGGTCGGCGAAGCGCTTCAGCTATTGGTAGAAGCGGCGCGCTGGTGATCGTGTAGCGCGTTTCGTTTACTGTAGCAGGATTCATGTAGCCGGATCACGCAGAGCCGGCGTTTATGCGCATGGATAAGCCGTCGGCTACAGGCTATCGATCGAGGATAATCCAAGCTGCTCAAGCATGTGCGCGTCCACGGGCGGCGGCACGATGGGCGGGACGTAGAGCGTGGAAAAGGCTGTCACCGGCGCGTTGCGTAGCCGGTGGAGGGCTACCTTCGTGATGATCGGCTCGCCGATGGGCAGCATGGCCGCCTCATAGATGATCACCTCATGCTCCATAGGATACCAGCGCCGCAAGAAAACCTCCAACAGCGCCAGCCCTTTGGCCGCGTCAAGCGTCGCATCGACGACCTGGAAATAGCCGATCACGCCTACCTGCCACAAGATCAGCGGCGTCGCGGCATCAAACCGGCGCGGTCGTGCAAGAAAATCCGTGGCCTCGTAGCTCTGGCAGCCAAGCGCGCCGGGATCGAGACGCAGATCGGCGAAGAGGCAATCTTCCGCCGAGATGCCGGGCAGCACGCCGACAGGATAGCCTGCTGCCTGCGCGCGCCGAACCAGATCCTGGGTGGGCATGACAAAAACGGCAGGATGGCCGTAAAAGGCCGCGCAGACCGTATGACCGGCCTGCACCGCGCCAAACACATGGTCCGTGATATCGCGGTACACGTCGAGCCGCTCGCGCTGTGGCGTGTAGAAGCGCGCCAGCGACTCGGCGTTGGGATTGAGCTGGCGCAGCCACTGCTCGCCCAGCGGATGTGTCACCAGAAAAAAAGTTTTGTCGGCGCGAGCGATGGCCGCCTGAGCCTCGGCTGTGATATGCGAGATCAGCGTGATCCCCGTGCCGACAATCGTGAGCGATCCAGGCATGAGCTGGTAGCCTCAATCATGTAAAGGAGAGCTTTAGCGTCCCAGATGAAGGATCGTAAGAGCTGCCCACTTGGAGTTCGCGTGTTATTGCCTTATTGTATGTCAATACCAGAGGCTTGATTGTAGTCAAGGAAACGGGGATGTTTTCGGCCAGCGGCTCCACTGATTTTGGTACTGATCCCAGGGAAATATGAAAGACGTAACTATAATCGGTCGTGTCCTTGGGATTGATATAGGCGATGCGCAGGCTAAAAGATACAACCTTCTCCGGGCTTACGTGGATGTAGCTGAGCGGTAATAGTGAACATTGGTCGCCTTTGGCGGAACCAGTTTTCTCGATAATCACGGGTGCATTAGGCGCATGCAATTCAGCTGTCTTAGTAAGCGGAATAGGTTCAGCTTGAGCAGTGCTGAAAGCTTGTTTCGGCGATGGGATGCTCAGCGTGAAAACCGTACTCACTTCTTCAACGGCCATAAAAGGAGCTGCAAACTGGCTCAGCAAACCTTTCGCCGCTTCGGAAAGGTTTGCGCTTGCAAGATACGCGCTGGGATCTTGCTTGTAGCGTCTCAGTTCCTCGGGGTTGTTGACCAGATCCTGCATGAAGCGAACCAGATTCGTATCGTCCATGGCGGGCCTCCTTACGCTAAAGCGCTCTTTGGATCGACCAGGGCTGAGGCTGGAGCGTTCCTGTGAGCCAGTCGGTGACAGTGGTCAGTATGCGTTCGAGGTTTCCGTTCTGCGTACGCTCCGCCCCTGTCGGCTGCTCGTCACGCAGCAGCGAGGTGATGTAGCGCTTGATCTCGGCGGTGCCGGCGGGATGCTGCCGCAGCGAGCGCAGCAGTTCCTGAAGAATAGCTCCTTCTGCTTCGTTTCCAGGCGTGTGCAGGCAGAGATGCAGCGCCCCGGCGGCACTTTCGATCAGCAGCGGCGGTGCCTGCACCCGCTGAGCGATCTCGAAGGCTTGCCGGTAATAGTGCTGCGCTGCCGCGTAGTCAGCCTGCGCGATCGCGACGCGGCCCAAACCGCAGAGCGCGC
>JAFAYS010000612.1 GCA_019240175.1 Chloroflexota bacterium
GCAGCAGCTTGCGCGGCTGCTCCGCGACTTCGTGGGCATGGTCATGCGGCGCAGCGTGCGCGATACCATGCGTATTCTGCGGCGCGTCGAGCTGTCGATGCCACAGCTGGTGACGCTGTGGTTTCTGCGTCGCTCTGGCACCGCCACCATCTCCGACATTAGCGAACATCTGAACCTGTCGCTGGCGGCAACCAGCCATCTGGTAGATCGTCTGGTCGTCGGCGGCATCGTCAGTCGCAGCGAGGGTGTTCACGACCGCCGGCACAAACAGGTCGTGCTGACCGAGGCGGGCAAAGACCTGCTCGACGAGATCGAGCTGGCGCGCGTGGCCGAGCTGGCGCAGCATCTGTCGACCATGCCGCAGCCCCAGCTTGGCGTCACGATCGATGCGCTGGCGGAAGTGCTGGCTTTTCTGCGATCGACTGAAGACCACGGCGAGGAACCGACAGCTGGTGCATAACGGCAACGTATTGTTGTTGAAAATTGAGGAAGTATGACAACCACTCCCCCACAAAATCAGCGTATTGATTACGCATCCACGCTTGATCATCGTACCAAAATCGTGATTCTGGCTGGTGTGCTGCTGAGCTTGTTTCTGGCGGCGCTCGACCAGACAATTGTCGCGACCGCGCTGCCGGCGATCGTGGCTGAGTTCCAGGGCATCGATCTGCTCTCGTGGGTTTCGACCGGCTATCTGCTGGCCAGCACAACCATGGTGCCGATCTACGGCAAACTGTCGGATCTGTATGGACGCCGCGCCGTGCTGCTGTTCGGCATCGTCGTCTTTCTGGCTGCCTCGTCGCTGTGTGGCATCGCGGGCAGCATGCTGCAGCTGATCATCTACCGCGTGCTGCAAGGCATCGGCGCGGCGGCACTGACCTCGACGGCCTTCGCGATTCCGGCGGACCTGTTCGCGCCGGCTGAGCGCGCGCGCTATCAGGGCATCTTTGGCGCGGTCTTCGGCTTGTCGAGCGTGATCGGCCCGTATCTCGGCGGCCTGCTGACCGACAATATCAGCTGGCGCTGGGTCTTTTATGTCAATCTTCCGATCGGCATCATCGCGATGGCCTTCATCATTCTCAAGATGCCCAAGCTGGCCAGCGGCCTTCGCGCGCCGATCGATTGGCTCGGCACGGTGCTGCTGATCCTAGCGGTCGTGCCGCTGCTGCTGGGCCTGACGCTTGACAAGAATCTGTATCCCTGGACCTCGCCGCTGATCCTGGGCCTGTTCGCGCTGGCGATCGTCGCGACCGGCATCTTTCTCTTCGTCGAGTCGCGCGTGGTCTCGCCGATCTTGCCGCTGGATCTGTTTCGCAACCGCACCTACTCGCTGATCAACATCATCTCGGTGCTCAACGGCGCGGCCTTCTTCGCGGCGATCCTGTTCCTGTCGATCTTTATGGTCAACGTCGTCGGCGTTTCGGCGACCGCCGCCGGCACCACGCTGATCCCGCTGACGATGGGCGTCGTCTTTGGCAACATCGCCTCGTCGTTCCTGGTGCAACGCTTCGGGCGCTACAAGCCGATCATCCTGGTTGGCTTTGTGATCATGGCGATCGGCTTCCTGCTGTTGTCGCAGATGGACGCCTCGATCACGACGCTGGGCGTCACGCTGCGAATGATCGTCGTAGGCGTGGGCGTCGGGCCAGCGCTGCCACTGCTGAACCTGGCGCTGCAAAACGCGGTGCCTTTTGAGAAAGTCGGCGTGGCAACCGCGAGCCGCCAATTCTTCCAGCAGATCGGCCAGACGCTCGGCGCGGCGATCTTCGGTGTGATCCTCACGACCACCCTGACCGCGCAGATTGCCGCCAACTTCGCACCGATCCAATCGCAGATCCCACCGCAGTTCCAGAGCCAGCTTGATCCCAACCAACTGCGCAACGGCGCGTCCGGCGGCGAGGGCGCGTCCGGCGAGCAGGTCGACGTCGGCGCGCGGATTCGCCAGGGCATCGAGGAGCAGTTCGACAATCAGCGCACGCTGATCACCGCCGCGATCCGCGACAACGACGCGCAGGCGCAGGCCACGCTGATCAACAATCCGCAAACGCCCGAGCAGTTCAAAGCCGTGCTGCAGCCGGGCGGCGTCGAGGCAGCTGTGCAGCAGCAGCTTGACGCGCAGTACGGGCAGCTTGAGGCAGCGCTCAAAAGCGGCAATCCGCAGGCGCTGGCAGCGCTGCAAAACGATCCACAGCTGCCGGCACAGCTCAAAGCGCAGCTGGGACAGATCCAGCCTGAGACGCTGAGCAATCCGCAGGCGGTCGATCAGATCTTGAGCGGTATTCGCGCCGGTCTTGAGCAGCAAAAGCCCGCGATCGTGGCGCAGGCGCGTGAGCAGGCGCTGGCCGGAGCACTCTCCGCCGTCGACACCGCCGAGACAACCGCGCTACAGCAGGGCGAGTCGCTGGGCGCGCAGATCAGCACCGCGCTGAAGCAATCGTTCGCAAGCAGCATCACGCAGATCTATTTCTACGCGCTCTTCCCGGTGATCATTGCGTTCCTGCTGACGCTGGCGGTTCCCGAGATCCCGCTGCGCACCAGCAACCGCTCGGAGAATGTGCCGGTCTTTGAGTAGGCCGGCCCTCACCCCGTCTCGTTACACTCGACGACCCTTCCTTGCAGCAGCGAAGCCGGAGGCCCGGCTGAGCATAGGGAAGGGGTTTTGTTTCAACAAAAAGGGACTTCCCGATGTGGGGAAGTCCCTGCAAGCACCGTCCTCAGCCTGTCTTCAAAGTCGGGCGCTTTGCTAGGAAACCAGGATTTCTAGATCCTGCGTGGTGAGCTTACCGTTGACCTGACCATTCTTCGCCGCCAGTGGTTCGGCAGCCGGCGCGTCAAGCAAGCTCTTGAGATCGGCGATGCGGCGGGCGCGCTCAGCCGCGCGCTGCTCTTCAAGCCGGGCCTGCCGCTCCGCATCGCGCCGGTTGATGTTGACGACCAGCAGCGACGGGAAGATCGCCAGGACTGCACCGGCCAGCAGCGAAAGCGCCGGTAGCCGCGTGCGGCTGCGCTTGCCGCTCAGCAGCACCAGCAGACTCGCTCCGGCGATCGCCAGGCCGCGATTGACCGTCGTTTGATCGACGTCGTGGTCGGCAGCGCCGCCGGTGCAGCCACAAGAAACTTTGGCCTCTTGCTTGACAACCTGGCGTGCGGCAAAAGCAAACGAGCCGCCGAGCAGCGTGCCCACCAGCGATCCTAGCGGCGACATCCACCCGAACAGAAAAGACACGCCCGCGAATAGCTCAGCCCACGGCAGCGCCAGGCCGGTCGCGTCGCTCAGTTGTTTCGGCAAAATTCCGTACTGACGAACCGAGCGCCAGGTGTCGCGATAGTTCACCAGCTTCAGCGCTGCGGAGTAGAGAAACAGCGAGCCGAGCCAGGCGCGCGTTAATGTCGAGATGATCTTCACTGCGTAACTCCTCAGTAGCTAGCAAGTACAGGCGCGGAGGATACGCGGCCAGCGCCTCCATGATCCTCCGCTAAGCGTCGCCTCGCATCCTCCGGCCTGCTGTCAGCTAGGCCTGTGGCCAGATCCAGATCTTGGTGGCGCGGAAGCCGCCGTTCGGCAGACGCAGACCAACCGCGCCCATCTTGGTGCCGGGAACGACGTTCATGATGCTGGCTGCCATCACGTCGGCGTCGGCGTCGGAGATGCGCACGACTTCCAGTGCCGACGACAGCTCGATCTCGCGGTGACCGCCCTTGATCGCCGCGACACGCACGCGGCTGCCCTGCGCCATAATATCGCCGCCCTGTGGCATCAGCTGCTCGACGGTGCCGTCGAGGCGGCCAATGTTGGCCCAGGCGCTCTTGGCCAGCAGCGAGCCGTCGGCCAGCGAGGTGCCGCGCACGTCCACGTAGTCGCCGATCTGGATCTCGCTGTGATCGACGTTCTCGAACTCTTTCCAGACCGATGCGTCCTTCGGCAGGCGGATCGCGCGGAACTCATTGCCGGCGGCCAGTACAAAGCCCTCGGCGGTGCGCTCGACGACAAAGCCGCCAGCGAAATCTGGATCGATCTCTGGGTGTTTCTCAGGATGTTTGGCCGGATCTTCGGGGTGCTTCTCGGGATGTTTCTCGATCGACTCGTCGGCCTGGGTGGCCGCGCTGACCACGCCGGTCAAGCCGGGATACAAAAAGTTGACAGCTGCCGCGCCGCCCGCTGCGATCACTTTGAGAAAACTGCGTCGTTCCATGAAAGCTGCTCCTTTGCAAGACGATTAGACGGTCGCGCTGACGCTGGAAATGATGCCGGTCGAGAGCGAGGCGAACTGGGTGAAGAGCGCCTTGGTGAAATCGACCATGACGCAGGTGCTCGGGCCGGTATCCACGCGCTTGCCGGTGCGGCTCTTGCCGCCGTAGACAAAGGTGCCGGACGCGCCGCAGGAGACGGTCTTGTACAGGCTGTAGTTGCAGCACCAGGAGCAGCTTGTCTTCCAGGCAAAGCCGTAGGAGCCTGAGCGACAGGTGCAGCAGCCACCAACGCCGCAGTACGAGCTATTGCCACAAGGAGTTGAGCAGTTGCTGCCCTGGCAGCAGCAGCCGTCGCAGCCACAGGGATCGGGGTAGCAGCAGAACCATGACGCTTTTCCGGTATAGGTTGCCATTGTGATCTCCTC
>JAFAYS010000615.1 GCA_019240175.1 Chloroflexota bacterium
CCCTGGCCGGTCGCCGCGACGGCGAAGAGCGAGAACGGCAGCAGCGTGACCGTCGCCAGCAGAAAGATGATCGTCAGCGCGGCCAGCAGAATGTTCAGCGCGATCTCGTTGGGTGTTTTCTGGCGTTTCGCGCCCTCGACCAGACCAATCATGCGGTCCAGAAACGACTCGCCGGGATTGACGCCGATGCGCACGACCAGCCAGTCGGAAAGCACGCGGGTGCCGCCCGTCACGGCGCTGCGATCGCCGCCGCTCTCACGAATGACGGGCGCGCTTTCGCCGGTGATCGCGCTCTCGTCCACGGAGGCCACACCTTCGATCGCCTCGCCGTCGCCGGGAATAACGTCGCCGGCCTCGACCAGCACCACGTCGCCTTTGCGCAACGCATTGGCCGCTACCGCCTCGACTGCTGCGCCGAAGCGCGGCTCACGCAGCTTTTTGGCCTGGACATCACGCCGTGTGTTGCGCAGCGCATCGGCCTGGGCCTTGCCCCGTCCCTCGGCCATGGCCTCCGCGAAGTTGGCGAAGAGCACGGTAAACCACAGCCACAGCGCGATCGCCCAGATGAAGCCAGCCGGCGCTTCGCCCTGCCCGATCGTCGCTTGGAGCGCCAGCGCGCTCGTCAGCACGCTGCCGACGAGCACCACGAACATCACGGGGTTGCGCACTTGATGGCGCAGATTCAATTTCCGAAATGCGTCCACGAGCGCCCGCCGCACAATCTGCGGCTCGAAGAGTTGTTGTTCTTGTATCGTCATAAGTCGTTATCCTTGGCAGCTTGGTATACCTGGGCGTGATAAATCACGCCCCTACGAAGGCACATACTGCATTATTTGATCGCCTTGTTCTTTTATTCTTGAGCAGGGGCGCAGCAAGCAGCGCCCTTACGGACCTTTGTTCTCTGTTCTTTGTTCTTTATTCCTTCGCCTCTAGGTTCTAAGTTCTGGGTTCTAGGTTCTCCGTCTACCCGTACATCAGCAGATGCTCCACGATCGGGCCGAGCGCAAAGGCCGGGATGAACGTCAGCGCGCCGACGATGATCACCACGCCGATCAACAGCGCGACGAACAAGGGCGTGTGCGTGGGCAGCGTTCCAGGTCCAGCAGGTACCAGCTTTTTGTTCGCCAGCGAGCCCGCGATCGCCAGCGTTGGGACCACGAGCCAGAAGCGCGAGATCAGCATCGCGATGCCGCCGGTGAGATTCCAGAACGGATTGTTCGCGCCCAGGCCGGCAAAGGCGCTGCCGTTGTTGTTGCCCGTCGAAAGATAGGCGTAGAGCACCTCGCTAAAGCCATGAGTGCCGGGGTTATAGATCGAGGTGTAGCCGACGTTCGGATCGTAGAGCGCGCCCTTGCCCGCCGAGGTGACGACCGCCAGCGCGGTAAAGCCCAGCACCACCAGCGGCATGATCAGCACGATCAGCGAGGCCATTTTCATCTCGTAGACCTCGATCTTCTTGCCGAGATACTCGGGCGTGCGGCCAACCATCAGCCCGGCGATAAAAACCGCGACGATCACAAAGACCAGCATGCCGTACAGCCCGGAGCCGACGCCGCCCAGGATCGTTTCGCTGAGTCCCATCAAGAACATTGGTACCAGCCCGCCAAGCGGCGTGAACGAGTCGTGCATCGCGTTGACTGCGCCGGTCGAAGTTGCCGTCGTCGCGGCGGCGAAGAGCGCCGAGCGGGCCACGCCGAAGCGCAGCTCTTTGCCCTCCATGTTGCCGCCGGGATTGATCGCGCTGGCCGTCTGGTCCACGCCGAGCGCCGCGATGCGTGGATTGCCCGCCGCCTCCGCCGCGTAGAACAGCAGCATCGCGCCGGCCAGCACAATCAGCATCGCCGTGAGGATCGCCCAGCCCTGGCGGGTATCGCCGACCATCCGCCCGAAGGTGTAGGTCAGCGCGGCGGCGATCACGGTCTCCGCCAGAATCAGCACGAAATCAGTTAGCGGTGTCGGGCTTTCAAACGGATGCGCCGCGTTGGCGTTGAAGAAGCCGCCGCCGTTGGTGCCGATGTGTTTGATCGCCACCTGCGAGGCCGCCGGTCCCAGCGGCAAGATCTGTTGTGTTACAGCGTTGACATCGGTTGTGCCTTGTAGCTGCGCGACCGGCTGGTAGGCGCGGAAGCTCTGCACGGTGCCCTGGCTGATGATCACCAGCGCCACGATCAGCGACAGCGGCAGCAGAATGTAGAGCGTTGAGCGT
>JAFAYS010000651.1 GCA_019240175.1 Chloroflexota bacterium
ATGATGAGGTTCATCTGCTGCCAGCGCCGGTCTTTCGCGCGACCGCCGAGCTGCAAGCGCGCCGCCGCCTGGGCCTGACGGCAACCTTGGTGCGCGAGGATGGGCGTGAGCGCGATGTGTTCAGCTTGATCGGCCCGAAAAAGTACGATCTGCCCTGGCGTGATCTAGAGCAGAACGGCTGGATCGCGCAGGCTGAGTGCATCGAGGTGCGCATCGAGATGGACGACGACCGGCGGATGGAGGCGGCGCTGGCGGAAAATCGCCAGGACTCGTATCGCATCGCGGCGGAGAATCCCGCTAAGCTGCCCGTGCTGGAAGTGCTGGCTCAGCGCCATCGCAACGATCATGTGCTCGTGATCGGCCAATACATCGATCAGCTACAGTCGATCGCCAGAAAGCTTGAAGCGCCGCTGCTGACGGGCCGCACGCCTACTACAGAGCGCGAGCGACTCTACTCCGCGTTCAAGCAGGGTGAGATCCCGCTGCTGGTTGTTTCCAAGATCGCCAACTTTGCCGTGGATCTGCCGGATGCCAACATCGCGATCCAGGTTTCGGGCACGTTTGGCTCGCGGCAGGAAGAGGCGCAGCGGCTGGGTAGGATCTTGCGGCCCAAGTCGGATGGGCGCGGCGCGCGGTTTTATACGCTGGTCACTCGTGACTCGCGCGACCAGGAATTTTCCGCCAAGCGCCAGCTTTTTCTCGCCGAGCAAGGCTACCGCTACTCGATCGTCGACGCGCACGAGCTGAGCTAAATCCTTTCAACTGACACAGCCGCGCAAAGCTTGCGATACTGGCAGGCTTTGCGCATTTTTGTGCATGCCACAGATTAATTTTCCTCCACCTGGCTTTTCGCGCCTATCTTGATCTCAAACCGGCTATGGTATAATCCCGCGCTTTGGAAGCAACGGCTCCTGAGCGCGGTGCATAGCGTTGGCATACCATTTGCAACGTCTACGCCGGGCTGCGAAGAAGGAGCCTATCACGAAACGGCTAGCTTGTGCGATGGTGCACGCTGGCCGGCACACTCACATGTGATAGGAGTTATGGCGACACAACATAACCAAGGATATGCGCGCGCAACGCAGTGGCAGCAATCATGGCTGTCGCAGGCGGCGCAGCGCTGGATGTATCGTGAGGCCAGCAAGCGGGACCTACGGCTCGATTTTTTGCGTGGTCTATGTATCTTTATTATGGTCGTCGATCATATCGGCGGCTACTCACCGCTGCGCGAGATCACGGGCGGCAATATCTTTTTTGTCTCGGCTGCCGAAGGCTTTGTATTTATCTCCGGGCTGCTGCTCGGCGGAGTCTACCGGCGGATTATTGAGCGTGAAGGCTTTCGATCGGCGCTGCTCAAAGCGCTACGTCGTGCGCGAACCTTGTATATTCTCACGGTCACACTGACCTTCATGCTAGCGTATATCACCTGGTGGATCGGCGCGCCGTGGGCTAAGCCGGAAGAGATCGCTAATCCGCTTACATTTGCGCTGCATCTCTTGACGCTGCGGACCTCGTATCCTTTTACAGATGTGCTGGCGCTCTACACGCTGCTGATCATCGGCGCGCCGCTGGCGTTGGGGCTATTGTATCGTGGCTGGACCTGGGCACTGCTGGCGGGATCGTGGGCGCTGTGGCTGCTGTATCAGATCTCACCGTATGCCGCAGGTCAGCCGCTACCGACGATCCACTCGTTTCATCCGGCGGCCTGGCAGATCTATTTCGTGCATGCGATGGCGCTCGGCTACCATCGCCAGCGCGTCGCGGCCTGGTTTCATAGCCTTTCGCATCGCGCGCTCTTTGGCTGGCTGGCGCTGCTCTTCGGCGTGCTGCTGGCGATCCATGTGTCGAGTGGCGCGCTGCTGGCACCAGTCGTCGGCGATAACGTGGGCGGCTTTATGCAGGCGGTATTCCTGAAAAATCCGGTGCGTGTTGGGCGGCTGGTCGCGGCGCTGATCGTCTTTCCGCTGGCCTATATGGTTGTCACGTACTGCTGGCTGCCGCTGCGTAATGTTATGGGCTGGCTGCTGCTGCCGCTTGGCCAGAACTCGCTGTATAGCTACACCATGCACCTGCCGATCATCGTGCTGTGGGTTGCGCTATTTGCCTCGATCCCTGGCGTGACAACCGCGCAGCAGGTGTTGAACGCGCTGACGCAGCTGGTCGCGGTGCTGTTGCTCTGGCTGATGGTCCGCAGCCGCTTTTTGTTCGGCATCGTTCCGCGCTAAACTACAACAATAGCTCCGAAATACGAGCAACCAGGAATTGCGCGATTCCTGGTTGCTCTTCTTTAAGCTTATCGGTACAATAGATTCATCATTCTTCATCAATAATTCAAGATCCTCAGCTCGGGTTTCACCATTTGTTCGCCGCAGATGACTCTGTTGTTGGCTGGTCTTCACGCTTGCTCAAAAGGCTGATCTGCACATGCGCAGTCTTCTCCAGCTCCTCTCGCCGCGACTTCGGGCGATCTTTCGGCGTTCAACCGAGCGTCCGACACTGCTGCTGTCCACACTTGTGCTCCTAGCTCCGCTGCTATTTCACTGGCGCAATGCCGCGCCACTGCCGCCGGTGGAGGCTAAAGTTACTCGGCTTAGCTCAAAGGTTGTAACGCAGCAGCGCGGCCTGGTTACGTCGCCTACTGCTCAGGTACCGGCTGCAACTTCGGATGGATTTTTTACGCTGGAGAGCACTGCGCCTGTACCGCGAGGCCGTGCCCGCCACAAGGTGTTTTACAGCTCGGCGCTGGATCGCGAAATGGACTACTGGCTGTATCTGCCGCCCAACTACGACAGCAGTAGGCGTCGCTATCCAGTGCTGTATGTGCTGCATGGACGCGGCGGCAGCAGCAGCGAGTGGAAAGAGCTTGGTCTGTTCGATCAGGCCGATACGCTGATCCGGCAGCAAAAGATCGCGCCGCTGATCATCGTCGCGCCGCAGGGAGAGCTGAGCTACTGGATGAACCATGCCAACAACGGGCCGCGCTGGGGCGATTACATCACTCAAGATCTGGTTACCCACATCGACATGAGCTACCGCACACAGGCCGAGCGTAGCCACCGCGCGATCGGCGGGATCTCGATGGGCGGGCACGGCGCGATCCAGCTGGCGCTGCATCATCCCGAGCTATTTAGCGCGGTGGGTGGACACAGCGCGGTGTTCCGCACTGAGGCGGAGGCGTTTCCTTTCTTCGGCACGGGCGCGGACTACCAGCAGCGCGATCCGGTCTCGCTGGTGCGCGATCTCAACACGCCGGTGCCGTTTGCGCTGTGGCTCGACATGGGCGCGAGCGATCCCTGGCTACCGCGCACAGTGGCTTTTCATGAAATTCTGAGTGAGCGTGGCGTTGTGCATAGCTGGCATGTCAATCCCGGCGGCCACGAGGGCGCGTATTGGAGCGGGCATCTGCGTGCCTACCTCGAATGGTACGACGAGGCGCTGCGCTAAAAACTAACGACTTATTGTCGACAAAACATGATCATTAATCCTTCCACGCAGGATACAATACCGATATCACCGGAAGGAGCTTCTGCTGTGCTGACGAAATATATTCATGCAGCAATGCGGCGGGCGAAGTATGAAATACTACCCGACAATGAAGGATTTTATGGCGAGATTCCGGGTTTCGATGGCGTTTGGGCAAATGCATCAACGTTAGAGTCGTGCCGTGAGGAATTGCAAGAGGTATTAGAAGGCTGGCTCCTGCTTGGTATTGCTAAAGGCCACTCCCTACCAATTGTAGATGAGCTTGACCTAACGATTCATCAGGAAGCCGCGTAATGCCGCCAATAGGGCCAATCAAACGTACAGACTTGATTCGTTATTTGCGGATGCTTGGATTTGAAGGGCCATACGCTGGCGGTAAACATCAGTATATGATCAAGGGCACGCTGCGCTGACGTTGCCAAATCCACACCAAAGCGAAATTGGATCGACGCTGCTAACAAGAATCTTGCGCCAAGCTGGCATTGATCGAGCAACCTGGGAACAACTTTAGCATATTGGTAGAAGAACTCCGTGCTCGGATGGCTTGACGTGCCGCGTAGATTTGCATCTCGGTCGTAGAAACGGTATAATATGCACAGGCCGCCAGCCCCTACGGCGGCGGTCAATTCCTTTCAAGGACAAAAGGTACATGAGCAACAACGCAACTGCGCCGTCCGCTACCGAACAGGAGCAGACAACGGCTCCAGTTCAGTCGGTTAATTCATCGGTGGAGGAAGCGCAGGACGATCGCGCTCTCATGGAGCAATATCTCCAAGATCCCGCGAACGACTATTACAACCTTCAGTACGGCGACACGGTCGACGGCGTGATTATGCACGTCGATCGCGACGAGATCTTGGTGGACATCGGCTCCAAGTCGGAGGGTGTCGTCCCGAGCAAAGAGATGTCGTCGCTGATGCCGGAAGAGAAGCAGGAGCTGAAGGTCGGCGACGAAGTGCTGGTTTTTGTCGTCCAGCCGGAAGACAAAGAAGG
>JAFAYS010000696.1 GCA_019240175.1 Chloroflexota bacterium
GCTGGCGCTGGCCTTTGGCGCGCCGGCGGACTTTCAGTCGCAGATGCGTGAGATCATGCCGGTGATCGGCAGCGGCTTTCTGTGGCGTCAGGTCGCGCGCCAGCTGATCGGGCTGATCCCGGGCTTTGGCATCCTGCCCAAGGTTGCGGTCGCCTACGCCGGCACCTACGCCACGGGCCAGGCCGCGACGGTCTGGTACCGCAGCGGCGAGGCCGTCTCCGGCGACGCCATGCGCCAGCTCTACCGCCAGGCCATGGATATTGGACGGCAGCGCGCGCGGGAGCTGATTAACCGCCGCAAGCAGGAAAAGCAGGATCTGCCTGCGCAGACCGGCGAGACCAGGCCGCTGGCGAAGCAGCCGTGGTGGCGCAGGCTGTGGCCCTTCCGCCGCAAATAATCGCCGATCGTCTATAATGCCCTCTGGTACATGTCCGGTAATCACAGCGGATCGATGGAGCAGCCCGCGCGCCGAGCTACGAGGAGTGGGCTGCGGGATCGCTTGTCGGCGAGGTCCATCGATCGCACGGAGGGCTTGAAGATGGATTATTTCGTGATCGAAGGTGGCCACCGGCTTGGCGGGACGATCACGCCTGTAGGCAATAAAAACGCGGCGCTGCCGCTGCTGGCGGTCGCGCTACTCACTGACGAGCCGCTGGTGCTGCATAACGTGCCCAACATCGGCGATGTGCGTACCAAGCGCGAGCTGATCCAGCAGCTGGGTGTCGATTGCACCGATCTGGGCAACGGCACCTGGCGTTTGCAAACACGCGATATCGGCGATCGCCAGCCCGACATGGAGCTAGGCCGCCGCATTCGCACCGTGCCGCTGCTGGCCGGTCCGCTGCTGGCGCGCCGTGGCTTCGTCACGATTCCACGGCCCGGCGGCGATCGCATCGGGCGACGGCGACTGGACACGCACTTCCAGGCGCTTCAAGCGCTTGGTGCCGAGATCGAGGTCGCCAACGAGTGCTATATTCTCAACGCCGGCGAGCTGACCGGCGCGGAGATTTTCCTGGACGAGATGAGCGTCACCGGCACCGAGCAGGCCGTGAAGGCGGCAGTGCTGGCCAAAGGCACCACCGTGATTCAGAACGCCGCGTCGGAGCCGCATGTGCAGGATGTGTGTCGCTGTCTCAATGCGATGGGCGCGCAGATTCAGGGCGTCGGCACCGACACGCTGATGATCGAAGGTGTGAGCAGCCTGCACGGCGCGGAGTACACGATCGGCCCTGATTTCATGGAGGTCGGCTCGTTGATTGGGCTGGCGGCGGCGACTGGCAGCGAAATTCGCATCCGGAACGCGCGTCCGCTAGAGCATCGCATCACGCGCATCACCTTCAATAAGCTGGGCGTCGATTGGCGCGTCGAAGGCGACGACATCGTGGTTCCCGCCGAGCAAGAGCTGGTGATCCGGGCTGATCTGCACGGCGCGATTCCCAAGATCGACGATCGTCCGTGGCCGGGCTTCCCCACCGATCTCATGAGTATCGCGCTGGTGGTGGCGACGCAGGCACGCGGCACGGTGCTGATCCACGAGTGGATGTTTGAAAACCGGCTCTTTTTCGTGGATCGCCTGATCAGCATGGGCGCGGGCATTGTGCTCTGCGATCCGCATCGCGCGGTGGTGGTCGGGCCGAACAAGCTCCACGGCGATACGCTGACCAGCCCGGATATTCGCGCGGGCATGGCGCTCTTGATCGCGGCGCTGGCGGCGGAAGGCTCCAGCATCATCCAGAATATCAGCCAGATCGATCGCGGCTACGAGCGCATCGAGGAGCGGCTGCGCACGCTTGGTGCGCATATCGAACGCCGGCAATAGCGCGGCGCATAGCCTCAATCCAGCATTTCATCGAAGCCCAGGCTAGCACACTCCCCAATGCTGGCTCTATCGGCTTGCCTGCAAATTGGTTGCACCACATGTAGCCGTAAGCTATAATTTAAGCTGTGGAAATCTACACCTGCTAACCACGTACCAAAGACGCATTGAGGCGCGCTTGGCGATCGTTTGTGCGAGCCGAGCTAACGCTCTTCAATTGGCGCGTCGTGAATAAGGAGCACATGTGGCACAAGAGCAGATTGAACAACGCCATATTCTAGTCGCAGATGATGATGACGGCGTGCGAACCATGCTCCATGATCTGCTCGCTGGGGAAGGATATACGGTTACCGAGGCCCGCAGCGGTACTGAAGTCCTGACGCAGATAGCGAGCGGGAATGGTTATAACTTGATGTTGATGGATGTGCGCATGCCGGGCATTGATGGCCTGGAAGTCTTGGAGCGCCTCCACAAAAATAGCAGCGACATCGGCGTGATCATGATCACGGCCCATGCGACTTCCTCGGTAGCGATCCGCGCGATGCAGATGGGCGCGTTCGACTATCTGCTCAAGCCCTTTTCCGTGGACGAGGTGCTGGTGCTGATCGACCGCTTCTTCGAGCATCAGGAGCTGTCGTCGAAGGTCAAAACCCTGGAAGGTCAGGCCTCCGATCCGCGCGACCGGATCATTGGTGCCGGCCCTGCGATGCAGCGGATCTACAAGATGGTTGGGCGCATCGCCGCCAGCGAGGCCACCGTGCTGGTGACCGGCGAGACCGGCACCGGCAAAGAGCTGGTCGCCAACGTGATCCACGCCAACTCGAACCGCCGCACCGGCCCGATGATCAAGGTCAACTGCGCCGCGCTGCCCGATACACTGCTTGAAAGCGAGCTGTTCGGCCATGAGAAAGGCGCGTTTACCAGCGCGGTCTCGCAGCGCAAAGGCCGCTTTGAGCTGGCCAACAAAGGCACGATCTTTC
>JAFAYS010000938.1 GCA_019240175.1 Chloroflexota bacterium
ACCTCGGTCTTGCCGTAGCCGACATCGCCGCAGATCAAGCGATCCATCGGGCTCTCGGTTTCAAGATCGTGCTTAACATCGCCGATCGCCTGCAGCTGATCGTCGGTCTCGACAAACGGAAACGCATCTTCCAGCTCGCGCTGCCACTGCGTATCCTGGCCATACGATGGCCGCTCCGCCAGCTGGCGCGACGCGTACAGTTCCAGCAGCTCGCGCGCTAGCTCCTCGACCGAGGCTTTGACACGGCGCTTGACGCGCTCCCAGTCGGCAGTGCCCAGCCGTGACAGCGCGGGCGTCGATTCCGCCGAGCCGATGTACTTCGACACGCGGTCGATCTGATCGACCGGCACGTAGACGGCGTCGCCCGCCGCATAGCGCAGATGCAGATACTCGCGCTCGATGCCCTCCACGTTGATGCGGCGCAAGCCCTCGTAGATCGCGATGCCGTGCTCGACATGCACCACGTGATCGCTAGGCTTCAACGTTTGCAAAAACGCCTGCCGATCGATCTCGCGCTGCTGGCGCTTGCGGCGGGTAACCACCGGACGGCGCGGCTGGAAGCCAAAGATCTCGTTGTCGGTGTAGAGCGCCAGACGCAGATCGCGACTTTCCCAGCCTTCGCCCAGTGTGCCGTGCGTGACCGAAAGACCGGCGCGCTCGTCGTCATCCTCGACAATCAGCCCGCGCTCCACGCCGATCTCGTGCATGCGCCCCGACTGCGGCGACACGATCAGTATCCGCGAACCGGCCTCGATGCGCCGGGCGATATCGTCAAAGGCGCGCGAAATCTGGCCGCCAAAGCGCTCGGCGGTCGCAAACAGCGTTTCGGCGATCGGAAAGGTAGTACTGTTGTTGTCACGGGTAGGCGCATCGGCGGGTTGGCTGGTTAGATCGACCAGCGCGTGACCGCTGGCCTGCGCGCGTAGCTCGTCCCAGAGCAGATACGGACGCGGAAAATCCGGCGGAATCTCGCGCTGCTGCACCAGCGAGGCACAGGTTTCAAGCGCCTGCTGATGCAGCTCACCAGCCAGCTGCACGACCTCGCGCTGCTCCGAGAAAACAATCGGCGCGCCCGGCGGCAGATGCTGCAGCACCGACGGCAGCGGCGACTCGAAGAAGAGCGGCGCGTAAAACGCCCGTCCCTCGAAGCGCTCCACGCGGCTCAGCCGCTCGATGTTCAGCTCCCACTCGCTGCGCACCTCAGGCCGCAGATCGTCGGTGTTGAGCTCGCCCAGGCGCTGGATCGCCAGATCATGCTGCCAGAACGGCACCTCATGCGGCGGCAGCACATCCACGCTACGCGCCCGGCCTCGCTCCGAGCGCTGCGTCAACGGATCGAAGCGGCGAATACTGCTGATCTCGTCGCCGAAAAACTCGATCCGCAGCGGCGTGCTCTCGGTGTGCGGGTAGATGTCAAGAATGCCGCCACGGCTGCTGACCTCGCCCGGCGCTTCGACCGCCGCGACATTGGTGTAGCCCAGATTGGTCCAGTGCTCCAACAGATCGCGCGGCTCGGCCTGCTGATCGACCGTGAGCGAGCGGATCGCGGCTTCGAGCACGGCGGGCTTGAGCGTCGGCTGCATCAGCGCTTTGATCGGCGCGACGATCACCGGCGCGAGCGCATCCGGATCAACCGAGCGCCAGTCACGCAGCGTTTGCAGCACCCGCAGCCGCTCGGCGATCACCTCGTCGCCAACCGACATATGCTCGTAAGGCAGCGCGTCGGCGGCGGGAAAGAGCAGCACCTGCTCGTCGTCAAGCCACTGGCAAAGATCTTCACGCAGACGCGCGGCCTGCTCCAAACGCGCCGTCACGATCAGCAGCGGCAGCCGCACCTGTCGCGCCAGCATCGCGATGATCGGCGGGCGGGCAGCGCTGATCAATGGCGCGACGCGCAAATCCTGCGCCGGCTGTGTACGCAGCGTGTCGGCTAGCGCGGCCAGCGGCGCGTGCGTTTCCAGCCGCTGAAGAATGTCGATCAAGTCCATCAACAACACCAGGCAATCACAAAAGGAGACCGATCGCAGCGACCGGTCTCTCGCGAATGTTCTTCTATTGTAGCAAAAACGGTGCCGTATCCCAAATCTACGTACACTTACAGAAGAAGGAGTGCTTGATGACGGAGAACGAGATTATCCAGGCGGCTCAGGCGTTTTGGATCGCGGGCGGCACGACGGGGTTGCTGCTGATCCACGGCTTTGGCGGCTTACCCGGCGAGATGCGTCCGCTGGGAGCGTTTCTGGCGGATCATGGCTACACTGTCGCCGGATCGCTGCTGGCGCGGCATGGACGCCATCCCGACGCGCTGTACAACGTGCGCTGGTCTGAGTGGTACGCGTCGGTGGAGGAGACGTTCACGGAGCTACAACGACGCTGCGAGCGCGTCTTCGTGATCGGCTACTCGCTGGGCGGTCTGCTGGCGCTACATCTCGCGGCCCAACACCAGACGGCGGGCGTGATCACGTTGGCGGCTGCGCTTCAGCTCAACGGTGGCTGGCCGCTGCGGCTGCTGCCTGTGGCGCGCTATGCCATGCCCTGGTTCTACCCGATGCGCGCTGCCGACTTTCGCGATCCACGCCTGCGTGAAGATCTCAGCAGCAAAATGGGCGCGGTCGACTTCGACGATCCGGCGGTGATCAAACAGCTGCGGGCCAGCATTCGCATTCCAACCGGCGCGATCTACGAGCTGGTGCGGCTATCCCGGCTCGTGCGGCGCGATCTACCTCGCATCACGGTGCCGGCGCTGGTGCTGCAAGGCCGCCGCGATGAGACCGTGCTGCCGATCAGCGCGCAGCAAATCCTGGACGGTCTCGGCTCAAGCGACAAGCAGCTGGCCTGGTTCGATCGCAGCGGTCATCTGCTGCCCAACGATGTCGAGCAGCACGGGTCCAGACCACGATCGCCGAGTGGCTTGCGCGCAGAATCTAGCCTAAACCAGACAACAAAACGTTGATTCGCAATCCTCTTGCTGAGCATAGCAGGAGGATTATTTTATAACAACAAATTCATAAATGTAACGGTCTTGTTACAAAAATGTTGACATTTTCGTTATAAAAACCCCTTATCAGAACCGTATCCATGAGTCTATTATAAAAGATAAACCTTCATATACATCGAATTAATCAGCTAGAAATACAAATCTTTATACAAGGAGAAGGAATATGCGATCAGCGCCACACCAAGAAACACTGAGCCATCGCTGGGGACCGGGCGTTCTCACCGCACTGCCGATGCTGCTAGCGTATGTGGGAGCGGCGATGCTCGCGCCAGGCTTGTATAGCACGGCTCCGCGCTTTTTGCTGACTGTGAGCGTGCTCAGCATTGTCGTCAGCCTGGTTGTGGGGCTGATTGCACGCGTGGCTGGCTTGTACGCCCCCGATGCGCTCGGTCAGCCACGCTTCGATCCAGCGCGTCAGGGCACCTGCTCCACACAGTTGGCACTGCTGCTCAGCTGGCCGATCCTGTCGTCGCTTGATATTCACCAGAGCCTGTGGACCTACCTGATCGCCTTTCTGCTGGTAGGCGTGCTGGGCCGCACGATCTTTAGCCTGATCGGGCACGGGCGTAACAGCACCAGCGGCACAACCTCCGGGATTGCCCTACAGCACGCAACGCCTAGCTCACCCAAGCTTGAGCGCGCGCAGGTCGCGCCGCGCTGGCTGCGCACCACCGCCCGCGTCTGCTTCATCTTTGGCCTGCTGGGGCTGGCGCGGCTAGCGATCGATCGCGAGATCATGTTCCTTTGGCTCAGCCTGGGATTGCTGGCCTTCGCGCTGATCGCGCCGTCGGTGGCGGTAGCACTAGGATTTGGCCGCGACGAGGACACATCACGCTAAGCGAAAAGAGGCAGCTATGACCCGAGTTTTAAAGCCAATCTGGCGTGATGAGCGCGGCAGCAACACGGCGCAGGCGGCAGCAGTTGCAATCGCGGCGATGCTGCTGATCACGGCCCTCTTCAACGGATTCGCGGCGTTTGGTCCCGCCGCGCAACGCTCGTTCGATTGTTTGGCGTCGGCGATCAGTGGTGGCGGCGCGTGTAGTCTGGGCGGCGGCACAACGCCCGGCAGCGGCGCAGAAGACAAGCCCTGGTGGCAGAAGATCGGCGATTTCCTGGGCGACGCCTGGGACTGGCTTAGCGACAACGTTTTCTCGCCGATCGGCAATTTCCTGGGCGATGCCTGGGACTGGCTGTGGAGCGAGCACGAGGCGACCTGGTGGAAAGATTTCCTCGGCTGGCTGCGCGATAAAGGCCCGCTGGGCTATATTGGAGCGGCGGTGCTCGGCTTCGTGGGCGACTTCTTGTTCGGCGTGGGCACCGACGGCAAGTTCACCTGGGGCGGCGTGATCGTCAGCACGGTCTTATCGATCGCGGCGATCTTCAGCGGCGGTCTGACCAAAATCCCGGTGATCTCGCGCATGCTGGGCAAGGGCAGCCAGCTGCTCAACTGGCTGAAAAACACCAAAGTCTTTAAGTGGCTGGCCGGCACCGGAATCGGCAAGTGGCTGACGAAAGCTGGGCCTGGCGGCTTGAAGGATCTGCTCGATGGCAAATTTGGCACGGTGCTCAAGGAGCTGCTGCCACGGCTTGAAGGGCGTTTCCCGTGGATCAAGCGCGTGCTGGATGCAACCTTTATGGGCGTATCACTGCGCAAAATCCTGGAGCCCGCCGGCAACTACCTGCACACGCTGCTGAAAGACGGCCCGTTTGGCCTGGCCAAAGACGTCGTCGGCAAGCTGATCAAGCGCTTCGCACCATCCGGGATCAAAGAAGCGATCGAACGGCTCGGCCCGATGCGCGAATGGTTCGATCTGTTCGACTGGCTGCGCAAGCCCAAGTGGCCCTGGCCCTTCTCATAATCGATCGCCGAACAACAACACAGGGCGTACACGGCAATCGAGCCAGTGTACGCCCTGTTCAATTTAACCGAAGGCTGTAATTTAGTTCGCGATCTGATCGCCGCCACGCTGGCTGCCGTACTGCACCGTCAGCGCCAGCAGCATCACCACCACATCCGGCGGCAGCGGCGCGACAAGCTGTGATTCTTTCAGCATCGGCTGGCCGAAGGCCCAGCTATGCTCGATCACCGTCGCGCCTTGCTCGTCGTGGATCGTCTCGATGTCGTGCGTGCCGGCGGTGGTAAAAACGCGCTCGCCGATCTGGATGCGATGCTCAGCCCCCGAGTAGCGATCGACGGCCAGCGGCTGCTGTTGCTCGTCAAGCAGCTTGGTTTCGGATGCGTTCATCGCCGCCTGCGTGCGCCAGCTACGGTCGCCGTACGTGATCTGGCAGGCGATCATCCAAAACTTCCAGCCGTCGCCGGCCCGCCGCACCTCGCACAATGGCTGATCCGCGTAGACAAAGCTATACACCTCGCCGCCGCTGATCGGCTTGCGCTCGGCTGCGATCGGACCAGGTTGAAGCAGATCCGCCATACGCGCGCCCTCGACTCGCTACAAAATCCCGACGTCAGAGTTATCGCCCAGCATCAGCTTGTAGGCTTTGGGCTTGATCGGCGAGCGGTGAATCTTCACATTGCGGCCAATCAGGCTATCCTCGATGCGGAAGGGAATGCTCTTGATCGACGAGTTTTCCAGCACGATCGAGTGCTCGATCTCGCTGTCCTCGATCTCGGAGTGATGGAAGATTGCCGTGAACGGGCCGATGTAGGTGTTGACGATGCGGGTGTGCTCGCCGATGATCGCGGGGCCACGAATCACGCTATTGATCACCTCAGCGCCTTTTTCAACGGTCACTTTGCCGGTGATCTGCGAGTCCTTGTCGACAAAGCCCTCGATCTTGTGCTCGATCTCTTCCAGCACCAGCCGGTTGGCGTCCAGCATGTCCATTTTCTTGCCGGTGTCGATCCACCAGCCGCGATGAATATATGGAAACACGCGGCAGTTATGATCGACCAGATACTGGATCGCGTCGGTGATCTCCAGCTCGCCACGCCAGGACGGCTTGATATGCTCGATCGCTTCCCAGATCGTGTTGTCGAACATGTAGATGCCGACCAGCGCCAGATCCGACTTGGGCTCCTTGGGCTTTTCCACCAGCCGCAGGATCTTGCCGTCTTCGTCAAGCTCGGCCACGCCAAACTGCGACGCGTCGTTTACGCGCGTCAAAACGATCTGGCAGTTCCAGTCGCTGCGGCCAAACTGCTCGATCAGCGGCGAGATTCCGCCCTCGATACAGTTGTCGCCCAGGAACATCACAAAGCGATCGTCGCCCAGAAACTCGCGGCTTTCTTTGACCGCGTGCGCCAGCCCTGCCGGCGCGCTCTGGTGGATGTAGGTAATATTCACGCCCCAGCGCCCGCCGCGACCAACCGCCTCTTTGACCTCTGCCGCCGTATCGCCGACGACAATGCCGATCTCGGTAATACCCGCGTCGCGGATCGCCTCGATCACACGGAACAGCACTGGTTTATTCGCAACAGGAATCAGCTGTTTTGCTTTTGTATAGGTGAGCGGATACAGGCGTGTGCCTTTGCCGCCGCTCAGGACCAACCCTTTCATGGAGCCTCCTCAGGCATGTATTGCGCGGCAATTGTACAACCCAGCCGCCGAAACGACAAACGACGCGGCCCATAGCGGCGTGTTTCATCTGAAATCGCGACACAACAAAACGCCGAAGGGCGAATAACCCTTCGGCGCTGGATCTTGAGGTCGTAACTAGTGCGCTGCCGGTTCTAGCGGAACGGACGAATCGCGCCCGCGTAGTGGCTGCGCCAGTAGTTGCTGTTGATGCTCACGTATTGCACGCCGGTGCGCGGTGTGTTCGCCGAGACCATCATGCCGCCGCCGACATACAGCGCGACGTGGGTGATACCACGGCCTGCGGTGTTGGCAAAGAAGACCAGGTCGCCCGCCGCCAGGTCGCCGAAGCCGACTTTCTGTCCGTAGCGCGTGCTGAACTGAGCGCTCGCCTTGTGCGGCAGGTTGATGCCAATCTGGCGATACACAAAGCTGGTCAGGCCGGAGCAGTCGAAGCCGCCGGGGCCGGAGCCGCCGTACACATAGCGCGCGCCGACGTAGCGCAGGGCGATGCTGGCCGCGTCACCAGAAGCGGCGACGCTTGGCGCAGCCTGAGCCGCCGGAGCAGCAGGGGCCGCTGGCTTGACTTCGACCTTGGGCAGCGCGGGCACGTCTTTCGTGACCGGCACATTCTCAAGGCTGCCGTTGGTGATCTGGACAAGATCCTTGGCGATCCAGCCGATCGTGCCGCGCGGTGAGCGGACCTTCAGCCAGCTGCCGTTGCGCGCCAGCACCGTGATCTGCGTGCCCTCGGCCATCTTGCCGAAGCTGCCAAACGCGGTGTTGGGGCCTTTGCGCAGGTTCACGCGGCTTTCGCCCACGCGAGCCACGATCGCGCCGTTAGAGGCAGCCTTCGCAGGAGCAGCAGCCGCTGCCTGGCCGGACTTGAAGAAGTCGTCGGTGATCCAGCCAACCGTGCCCTTGGGCGTCGCAACGCGGACCCAGCCGCCCTGCTGGCCCAGGACTTCCAGCGAGATGCCGGTGGGCAGCTTTGTAATGACTTTGTAATCGGTGCTCGGGCCGGTGCGCAGATTGACGTTGGCCTCGGTGGTCGTGCCGACCTTAGCCTTGGCCGGCGCGACATTGACAACGGCCAGCGACTTGGTCGCGGCGGCGTTGACAGTCACCAGCTCGCCGTGAATCCAGCCGGTCTGACCGCTATTGGTCTCAACCTGGTACCACTCGCCGTTGCGGCCAAGCAGGCGCACGGTCTGGCCCTGAACGAGCTTGCCGAGCCGCTGATAGCTGATGGCCGGGCCGCTGCGCAGGTTCGCTACTTCGACGGCAACCGGCGCGTAGCGCGCGCTGACAGGAGCGCCCAGCGCTGACTGCGTCTCGGTAAAGACAAACTCGTCGGCGATCGCTTCGTCGGCGACAGCGCTATCACCCTGGAAAGCACCCAGACCACTCTGCACCGCATAGGCGGCGGCAACTGGTGTAATCTTAAGTGAAGATTGCTGAGCGGCGGGGATAATCGTGCCGGCGAGAAGAGCAGCCGGAATCGAAAGGGCAATAAAACCGTGGCGCAGATAACGATGCGGGATCGCGCGCAGTTTCGAGCTACCAGTATTTAGAAATTGCTTGAAAAGTGAGGAGGTTCCGCAATTTGAGGATTCTTGCTGAACACGCTGCTGCAGATCGTTTAAGTCGTGCGTTTTCGACGTGCGACCGGGCAAGTCGGCAGGACTCGACATTTGCTTCTCTCCTTATTCGTTCAGCAAGCTTGGCTAAACGAAACGCTTATGCCTTACAACGGCAGGGTTATTGGCTATCGGGCGCAAGGCCGAAACTACGTTGGGGCGAAGTCTATCATATGCCTAAAAATAATGCAACTGTCAGATTCGTCTCAGTTTCGTGTTATAAGCGCTTGGAACTTTTCAAACAATCAACCGTTCGTCCTGTCTAGCGCTAGCCCGCAGAAGATTCTGTCTAGTTGTTATTGTTAAGTTATTTTGGTTGCTTCACCAGTCAATCGAGTCGACTCCGCACCAAACGCGTCGTTTTGCCGCTTATGACTCCACGTCCGCCAACCGCCATTCGCGGATCTGCTCTAGCGTGGCGCGCTGCTCAAACACCGCCCGCTCACCCGACATACGGCCCTCAACTGTGCGCGTAAAATCCAGCGGGAAGAGCCGCGATACAACCGGGCGCAGCAGCACGGCGGGCGGCGTTTCTGCCAGACGATGCTCGGTGATCTGCGCCATCATCAGCGCGAGCGCACGCTCAGCCAGGGCCAGCTGACCACGCGGCATCCAGCGGCGCGGCGACCACATCGCGAGCGTGGCTTCAAGCGCCGGGCCATACTCGAACTCACCCGGCACCAGTCCCAGATCCACGCCGATCACACGGTCGGCACCCAGCATCTGCGCAACATCGACGGGTACGTTGTTGAGCACGCCGCCGTCGACGAGGAGCTGTTCGCCACGCATGACCGGGGGAAACAAACCAGGGATCGCGGTTGAGGCCAGCACCGCATCCACCAGCAAGCCGTCGCGGATGATTACCTCGGTGCCGCGCACAATATCTACGGCGATCAGCGCCAGCGGCAGCGTGGCATCGGCGAAAGTGCGTGTACCAAAAGCTTCGCGCAGCAGCTGCTCGATCTTGCGCGTGCCGATAAAGCCGCCGTTGGTCGGATCGCGATCCAGGATGCGTCGCATCGTCGCGCGCTGAAACCACTGCTCGATCTGATAGGGCTGGTAGCCAACCGCATAGAGCGCCGCCACCAATCCGCCGATACTCGTTCCCGTCAGCACATCGATCGGCACGTGGAGCGCTTCAAGCGCCGTGATGACGCCGATATGCGCCGAGCCTTTACCGCCGCCGCCGCCGAGTGCCAATCCGATTTTTCGTGATTCTTCGCTCATAAACCTTGCTCTCCGATGTAGTGCTAGGGCGCATCTGCAAACTCATAACCAGAGGAGAATTGCGCCGATCGTGACCATGCCCAGGTAGTTCTCGCCACGTTTCTCGTAGCGCGTGGCGATCCGTCGAAACTGTTTGAGCCGGTTGATG
>JAFAYS010000822.1 GCA_019240175.1 Chloroflexota bacterium
CACCGGCACCATCTCAGACAGGCCCGAGGTAAAGGCATAGCTCGCGTTGGAAAACGAGGACTCGCCGATCAGCGAGCGCGCCACGGCATCGCGCAGGCCCGGCAGCTGACGCGCCGCAGCCACGCGCAGCTCGTCGGGCAGCTGCTCGACAATCGCGGGCGCGAGCTGCTTGAGCAACGTCGCAGGCTGCGAGTCGGCGGCGAAAACGGTAACCGCGCCGGGCAAATACCACATGTTACCGCCATCAACACGCGGCATCTGCTCAGCGCCGATCAGCAGGACCACACGTGGAATCGCCAGGATCGAGAGCTTATCGGCGACGGCCTCGGCGTCCACGCTGACATCGGCGCGGGCGTCCACAATCAGCAGCGCCAGATCGCTGCGACCAACCTCGCTCTGACGATCGCGCGGCAGCGGCACGTCATACTCGCGCACCAGCGCCCGCTCAGCGGGACCGTAGCGACTCGGCCCGGAGTAGAGCGCGCGAATCGCCGCGCTGCGGTCTTCGGGCGTGCCGATGATCGCTAGATGCACAGGCCGCTCGGCGGTTTCCCGAATATCGCCGACATTGATTTCTTTGATCGTGTTCCAAACGGTGCTCATACCGCCAAAGCTTGGCACATCATACTCCTTGTTTTATGTCGTTCTCGCCAGCAGCGCCTGGATGTGCTGGATCTACAAATCGGTGCCGCCAAAACCGCCGGGCTGCCGTGGTCGCGTGGGTGTTTGCGGCAGCTCGGGCTGTGGCGGAAATGTTTGCTGCGGCTGAGCCTGCTGGGGCTGCGTCTGCTGCTGCAACCAGCCGCGCAGCAAGCCCTCGAAGAGCGAGCCAATGCCGGCAGCGCCGGGATCGATCTGCCCGGTGGTGTCGCGCTGCCCAAACGAATCGACCGGCGGCGACTCGCGGCGGGTACTATACGTGCCGCGTCGGGCGTTTGTCAACGCATCCATCAGCGCCTCCATGTCGGAAGCGCCGCGCTGCTTCGCGCCGAGATAGCCGAGCACGCCCGGCACCAGCGCGTCGAGCAGACCGCCGCCGCCCTGCGGGATCGCGCTGCTGCCCTGAGCGCCGTTGAGCAGCCCTTCCAGCAGCGGCAGCAGATCCGCCGCGCTCAGGCCGCTGCGTCCCAGCAGCCGCTGGCCGGCGTCGGCGAGACCCGAGGCGTAGACCGGAGCCGTCGCGCCGCGACCATCCGCGCGCAGTCGTTCGGCAGCCGACAGCAGCGCCCGCCCAACATCGCCCTGGCCGCCCTGCAGCTCGTGCTCCAGCGTGCTGGCGACAAGCTGCATATTGGACTGATAATTATCGCCGGCGTTGCCATTGCCGATGTCGTCAAGATCGTTGAGATAGTCACGATCCTCGGCGGCGCTGCGGGCGATCGTTTTCCATAGCTGCGCAAGATCGAATTGAGACACGGCAGATCTCCTTTATGCTGATTGTCTGGCTCCGCGCCAGTCAGGCGTGAGAAAGCTGGTTTGGAACACGGCAGGAGCCAAACTTATGGCCTTGTAGAGCCCTAAACCAGGATAGCACGAAATATGCCAATCACGAAGCGCGCTGCACGTTTCAAGATCGGCTATCATGATAAGCAGAACACAACGAAAGGCAATCGCAACCAATGGACTGGCCCGATGAACTTGAGCTTGAGCTGACCGCCATGGCGCAGGGCGGCGACGCCGTAGGACGCTACGAAGGCCGCGCGGTATTCGCCGGCGGCGGCCTGCCCAACGAGCGGGTGCGCGTTCGGCTCCACGATCGCCAGAAAGCCTTTGCGCGTGGCCGCGTCGTGGATCTGCTGTGCACGGCTCCCGAGCGCGTCGCCTCGCCCTGTCCGCTGGAAAACATCTGCGGCGCTGCCGACTGGCGCTGGATCGATGCACAGGCTCAGCGCGAGTTCAAGCGCGCGATCTTGGGAGAGCAGCTGCGGCATCTCGGCGGTCTCGACGTCGACGTGCTGCCGCTGCCCGAGGCCGACGAGCGCGAAACCTGGGGCTATCGCACCACCGTCGAGCTGCATGTGGCGCAGGATCGCATCGGCTACTTTTTGCCGGGCAGTCGTCGCGTGGCCGATATTCCCGCCTGCTGCCTGCATCATCCGCTGATCAACGAGGCGCTGGCGGCGCTGCGGCCACTGCTCACCCGTGATCTGGATCTGCGTGGCGTGACACTGCGCTGTAGTCCCAGCAGCGGCGAAGTTATCGCGCTGCTTGATGCGCGCGGGCCGCTGCGTGAGCTAGCGCGGCGCTGGCGTGCGGCGCACAAACCGCTGGTAGGCGTGGCCCATGCGCAGCAGCGCCGTGTGCTGGATGGCCGCGACTGGATCGAGCGAACCGTGGGCGGCGTGCGCTTCCGTCTGTCGGCCAGCGCCTTCTTTCAGGTCAACGCCTACCAGACCGAGCGGCTGGTCGAGCGCGTACGTGAGCTACTCGCGCCACAGCCTGGCACGCGGCTGCTCGATCTGTACTGTGGCGTCGGACTCTTCGCCCTGTCGCTGGCCGGCGAAGTCGCCGAGGTTGTCGGCGTGGAAGAGTGGCAGCCCGCGATCGACGATGCCTGGCGCAGCGCCCAGCAGAATCGGCTGACCAATCTGAGCTTCGAGGTTGGCGCGGCGGAGCAGATGATCGATCGGCTGAGCGGAGAATTCGATCGTGTGGTGCTCGATCCGCCGCGCCGTGGCTGCGCGCCCGAGGTTTTAACGGCACTGGCACGACTTCAGCCGGAGCGGATCGTGTATGTGTCGTGCCATCCGGGAACGCTGGCCCGTGATTGTAAGCAGCTTGCCGCAGCGGGCTATCGTGTCACCAGCGCCGAGATCATCGATATGTTTCCGCATACGCATCATGTCGAAAGCATTGTGCGGCTGGAGCGCGAATAAACCGGCCAAACAAAAAAGCTTGAAGAGCAGCGGTAAACACCGGCGATCTCCAAGCTTATCCAGCGCAGTATGCTTTGCGTGCGGCTAGCGAACCTCGACGTTGCCGACCGTCGCGTTGATATGGATCAGCGCGCGATTGCCCTCCTCGGCGTTGTAATCCTCGCTGACGTAGGCGTCGCCGTCTTTGTGAAAGCGATCGTCGATGTCAAGCTTGCTGGCGCTGGCGTCAACCTCGATGCGTGCCGGCAAATTCTCAGGGATCTCGATGTCAACGCTGCCACCCAGCTCGCTGGAGATCGTCGCCTCGATCACGCCTTCTTCGGGCAGCTTGAGATCCGCGTTGCCGGTGCCGACGTTCAGATTCAACCGCTCAACCCGCAGATCCTGCAAATCCAGCTCTGCCGACTCGGCCCCATTGTTGATCGTAAGATCCAGGGGCAGATCGCGCCGGAACTCAAGAGCGAGATTCTCATCGCTATCACCGCTGCCGTAGATATTCAATATGCCGGTCTCGCCGCTCAGCTCAAAATTTCTGCCCACATCGTCGCTGCCCAGATTGGCCGCCTGATTGCGATCACCGTTCCGATCGCCAATCGAGAGTTGGCCGGTTACGCCTGAGATATCGACCTGCAAGCGCCGCATGCCTTCCAACAAGGGCACCACTTGCAGATCTGCTGCCTGCTCTGTATCTACGTTATCGCCGCCAAACAGGCCAGCCATACCGACCACCGGCAAACAGACCGCCGCGCCAAGCAGCGTGCCCGCAATCACGCGCCGTCGATGACGGCCCTCGGTCACCAGGTCCACGCCCACGCCGATCATCGCCAGCGGCCACAGAACATCCGCCATACCGCCATCGAAAATACCAATACCGCTGGTAGCGATAAAGATCAGCACACCTACACCGATCAGCACATAGGCGATCGTTCGATTAGATGGCTTCGAGCGTAACAAGGTTGTGTGCATCCGTTCCGACATAAGCAGCCTCATACAGTCTTTCTACGCAGCAAATACAGGCCAAGGCCAACCAGCAGCACCGGCACCATGATCCCAAACAGATCGATGCCGAAGAGCCGGCTGAACGCCTCGCCGACGTTGTTCAAGAGGGCGATACTGCCGACGCCAAGCAGTAGCAGGCCAAGCATGCGATTGCGACCGCTGGGTGGTGTCGTGCTCTGAGGCGCGGCGGTGCTGCTGGGATCGACACTGGCGGCCTGCGCTGGGGTTTCGCGCGGCGGCAGCGGCTGGCCGGTCTGAGGATCATAGCGCGCATCCGACGGGATTGCGGATGGACTACCGGCCTCAGGCGTGATCAGCCACAAAATAGGATAGATAAACGGTGTCACAAACGTGGTAAATGCTAGCACAACAAAGATCAGCCGAACAATGACCGGATCAATGCCGAAATAATAGCCCAACCCGCTGCACACACCACCGATCACGCGGTCGGTACGCGAACGAGTGAGTCGTGATTGCATAGCTCTAAGCTCCTTCTTGCTCTGTGAGGCATACGACGTTTAGCGCGGGCGAGATGTTGCAGAAGCGCAGGAGCTGTGATTAAGTACTCCCCCAGCATTGTACTTGTGCTGCATCCGCCACACATGGTATGATCGCGCGAGTGAAGCCAGTTTTCGACTCAGCCGCCGTGTCCTAATCGATAGATCACCGCGAAAGGAGCGCCCTCCATGGGATGGTCCCGTAGACAAAATTCCTCACCCAACGATCCCGATGCAGGCGACGCGAATGACCCGCTCGCCGATAACATGCGCTTAGGGTCCCGTCGCTCACCCGGCTCGACGCGACCAATGGGATCAGATCCGGGCGGATCGATCCACGACCAGAATACGTTGGTCGAGAGTGGCAACTTTACAAACCGCATGCAGGCCCGGCGTGAGCGCCAGACCAACCCGTTCAACACGCAGCGACTCGGCACCTGGGCTGCCGACCCCGAGAACTCGCGCAAGCTCATGATGATCGGCGCGGCAGTGGTAGGCTTTCTGCTGCTGATCGCGTTCATCAGCATCGCCAGCCGCTTCTACGATACCGGCGCTCCGACGGATAACACCGCGAATGAGGATGTGCCCGCAGCTTCTGCCGATGTCGGCGGCCCGATCGAGGTCGGACCTGCCGCCAGCACCGATCCGGGAACCGCGCCGCAGCCGGCCACCAATATTCCCGGCACCGATCCGGGACAGCAGCC
>JAFAYS010000940.1 GCA_019240175.1 Chloroflexota bacterium
TGACAACGGTCTCGGCAGCAGCTTTGGCTGCGCCGTAGGGCGTGATCGGATCGGGCGCTGCGCTGTCGCCGTAGGGCTGCGGCGCGCCGCTAAAGATCGCGTCGCTGGAAACATGCACCAGCCGAATGCTACCTTCGCGGGCTGCCAGCGCGACATGCGCCGCGCCGTCGGCGTTGGTCGTCCACTCAGTTGGCTCGGCGATCGCGGCGTGAATGATCGCGTCGGGCCCGATCTTCGCCACGCACGCAGCGACTGCCTCACGATCGCGGACGTCGAGCTGCTGCCAGCGAACGCCCGCGATCGCCAGCGGCTCCCGGCGAAACGTGCCCACCGTTTGCCAGCCGGCCTCGACTGCCTGCCGCGCTAGTTCACGACCCAGGTAGCCGCTTGCGCCGGTGATCAGCAGCGTGCCGCTCATGTAGCGGCTGGCCCTTCAGCTTTGCCGCCCTGCGCTTCAAGCGAGTCAAGATATTCCAGCGCCGCCCGCGCCGCCGCTTGCGCTGCCGCCTGCTTGCTGTTGCCGACGCCAACGCCCAGCCGGTCGCCGCCGGCCTGCACTTCGATCGTGAAGACCCGATTGTGGTCGGGGCCTTCCGCGCTCACCGTGCGATAGCGTGGCGTCTGGTTGCGCTCCGATTGGACGCGCTCCTGCAAGCGGCTTTTGTCGTCCAGCTGTAGCCCGTGAACGACAATGCGCGCCGCCTCGGATTCGAGATACGGCAGCAGGAAGCGATCGGCGGCCTCCATGCCCTGATCGAGGTAGATCGCGGCGATCACGGCCTCGAAAGCATCGGCCAGCAGATTGTCGCGCTCGCGTCCGCCGCTGTGTTCCTCGCCCTTGCCAAGCTTGAGAAAGCTGCCCAGCTCAAGCAGCCGCGCGAAACGGGCCAGCATTCCCGTGCGCACCAGCGATGCGCGCATCGCAGTTAGCTCACCCTCGCCGCGCTGCGGAAAGGTTTGATACAAAAACTGCGCCGTCAAAAAATTAAGCACCGAATCGCCCAGAAACTCCAGCCGCTCGTTGGGCTGCAGCGAGGTCTGGTAGTGCTCATGGACGTAGGAGCGATGAGTAAGCGCGCTCAGCAGCAGATCGGGATCTTTGAACTGCACGCCAAGCGCGGACATAAGTTTTTCAACCGCAGGCATACGTTTCTTGTTGGACGCTCCGACGGCTTTCGCGCATGGCTCAAGCCTCAGAGCGCACGTAGGATCATGACTCGTAGCTGCCAAAGATCAGGCTAACGTTGTGGCCGCCAAAGCCGAACGAGTTAGACATAACTCGTCTGACCGTAGCACGGCGCGGCGTATTCGGCACGTAGTCAAGATCGCAGTCAGGATCGGGCGTGGTGTAGTTGATCGTCGCGGGCAGCAGGCCTTCGCGGATCGCCAGGATCGAGATCACGCCTTCGACCGCGCCTGCCGCGCCAAGCAGATGCCCAAACTGCGATTTGGATGAGCTGACCGGCACGCGGCTGGCGGTTTCGCCAAAGACGGTTTTGATCGCCAGGGTTTCGAGCCGATCGTTGGCCTGTGTCGAGGTGCCGTGCGCGTTCAAGTAGTCGATATCGCCCGGCTGCAGCCCGGCAAAGTTCAGCGCGTTCTGCATGGCCTTGGCCGCGCCCGAGCCGATCTCGTCCGGCATCGTGATGTGGTAGGCGTCGGCGGTGGCGGAGTAGCTCAGGATCTCGGCTAGGATCGGCGCGCCGCGCTCAAGCGCGTGCTCCAGCCGCTCAAGGATCAGAATGCCCGCGCCTTCGCCCATCACAAAACCGTCGCGCGTCTTGTCGAAGGGCCGCGAGGCCGCCTCGGGATGATCGTTGTGCGTCGAGAGCGCTTTGGCCGCGTTGAAGGCCGCGATCGCAATCGGCACGATGCCGGCCTCGGTTCCGCCCGCGATCATCACATCGGCATCGCCGCGCCGGATGATTGCCGCCGCCTCGCCGATCGCGTTGCCCGAGGTAGCGCAGGCCGAGACCGGCGCATAGTTGGGGCCTTTCGCGCCGTAGCGGATCGAGACCATGCCGCCGGGCATGTCCGCGATCATCATCGGCACCGT
>JAFAYS010001094.1 GCA_019240175.1 Chloroflexota bacterium
TAAACAGCATGTCTGGCTATAGATTGTTGAAGCCCAGCCGCAAGGCGCTGCTGCATTGGCTGCTGCCGATCGTCGCGGCGATCATTGTCGGCGCTTGTGGCAGCGGGCCGCCGGTTGGTCCGCCGACTGAGACTGCGATCCAGCCGACGGCCACCGGATTTGTCGTACCAACGGGAACATCCGCGCCGCCCACGCTGGTGCCGACGAGCGCCAATCCAGCGCAGCAGGCGACACTGACCGCTGAGCAAGATCGCGTGCGCTACAAGCTGCTCAACCAGAGCGAGCAGGAGCTGGCGATCCAGTCCACGCAGCCGCTCGGCAAGGGCGACGCGATCAGCGTCGACGAGAACGGTCGCGCCTCGCTCTCCTTTCGCGACGCGATCCGCGTTGATATTTTTCACGACTCGCAGCTTTCACTCAAAAGCGGCATCGATCCCAACGCCTCGGCGCTCGATCTGTACGCGCTGGAAGGCGGCACCACGCTCAACCAGATTGATCTGGATAAGCTCGGGGCCGATCGGGTGCGGCTAGAAACGACGTGGGCGGTGATCGACGATCTCGGCACCGAGTTTATCGCCTACTACGACGCCCCGAACGAGGCAACCTGGATCGTGGTGCGCAAGGGCGTGACCGAGGTTCGCGCGCGCAATGCCAACGGCGTGCCGGATCAGTCGATGGTCGAGGTGAATGCCGGCGAGCAAACCTGGATTCTGCGCCAGGATCAGCCGGTGCAGCCCGTGCCGGCCACGCGCGCGGCTGTCGGCAATCGTTTTCCGCCGCTGGAAGAGCTAACCGACGGCGAGATCACCGATGACGAGTGGCTGCCCTCGCTCAACGCGATCGCGCTCGATAGCACAACGCTGATCAGCGGCCAGAGCACGCAGGGAACGCTCACACTCAGCGGCCCGGCCTTTGGCGGCGGCCTGGATGTCACACTGTTCAGCTCCGATCCGACCGTGGCAACTGTGCCTGTCAGCGTGACCGTAGCCACCGACACGACGAGCCAGCGCTTCGCCGTGACGGCGGGCGTGGTCAACCAGCCGACGGATGTGGTGATCACCGCCGCCTACCAGAACGACTCGCGTGATGTGACGCTGACGATTCTGCCGCCACCCGCGCCGAGCCCGTCGCCAAGTCCATCGCCGAGTCCGTCGCCGCCCGCGCTGGCCGATCTTACGCTCAATCCGGCACGGATCGAGAGCGGCACGCCCGGCAGCGCGACGGTGACGCTGGCCGGCCCAGCGCCTGAGGACGTCGAGATCAGCCTGATCAGCTTTGACGAAACGCTGGCGACTGTTCCGCCGCTGATCATTGTTCCCGCCGGCAGCGACACGGCAACCTTCGAGATCCAGACGGTTGCGGTTGCGCAAGACAGCGAGGTGACGATTCGCGCGTCGGATATTAACGGGCCGCCGATCGATCAGATCCTGACGCTGCTGGCACCGCCGCGCCTCGCCAGCTTCACGATCGAGCCGCCACGTGTGACCGCCGGCGAGGTAGCTCAAGGTCTGGTCGTGCTGACGCGACCTGCGCCGGTGGGCGGCCTGGTGGTCGATCTGACCAGCAGCAGCCGTTTGATTCGCGTGCCCGCCAGCGTTACGATTGCCGAGGACGACGATCGCGCGGTTTTCGCGATTGCTACGGCGCGGGTACGGCAGGAGTTCGAGACGCCGATCCAGGCCAGCTTCGGCGACGATACGATCGACAGTCTGCTCACGGTTGTGCCGGCAGCGCAGCCCGATCTGATGATCCAGCTGGGAAGCGCCGATGTGAGCTGCGGCGGCAAGCCCGTGGCCTGTTATTTGACGGTAGGCTTCACCGTGAGCAACGCTGGTAACGGCGATGCAGCCCAACCATTCGCAGTGTCGATTCAGGCCGATGCGCTGAGGCCGACGACGATCGTGGTGGATGGCCTGGCAGCCGGGCAGCAGCAGGATTTGCGGGCACGGCTCGGTCCCGGCGGCAACTGCTACGATCCCGACTGCACCGTCACCGCCACCGTCGATCCAAATAACGCGATCCCTGAGCTTGACGAGCAGAACAACAGCACGACCGATACCTGGATTGGCTAGGCAGAATCAGCAGGAGCGTTGCAGATGGCTGAGAGCGATGTAGAGCTGCGGATTAAGCTGGCGGATGAGCGGACGCTGGTGTTTGAGCTGACCAGCCGGCGTTTCGGCTACCGTGATGCGTCGATGGGCCAAACGCGGCTGAACGGCACGCCACGCCAGCATCTCGATTTCCTCTTTGGCGATCTTAGCCAGCTGGCACGTCGCAGCGCAGCCAGCTATTCGGCCCAGGATCAGGCGGAGATCAGCACCAGGATTGCCGCATTGGGCCAGCACCTCTACGCCCAGCTGTTCTCGAATGAGCTGAAATGGGCGTATCGCCGTATTCGGCAGCACAAAGCCGACGCGCCGCTCTCGCTGCTGATTACCTCCGACGAGCCCTGGATTCCCTGGGAGCTGGTCAAGCCCTTCGAGCGTGGCACGTCAGCTGAGGACGTGCTCGACGATCCGTTCTTCTGCGAGCAGTTCGCGCTCACCCGCTGGCTGGCCGGCCCGAGCCCGGCGGAGCAGCTTGAGGTGAAAACGATCGCGCTGGTTGCGCCGGACTCGGGTCTGAGCTCTGTGCAGCGCGAGCGCGCTTATATCGAGGGCCTGCCTCAGCGCGCGCCACAGGCCCAGGTGCTGCCGCCGCTCGGCGCGGTCTCGGCGGTGCGGGACGGCCTTCGCGCAGGGAATGTGCAGCTGTGGCATATGGCTTGTCATGGCAATTTTGTCGGCACCTCGCCGGATCGGTCGGCAGTGCAGCTCGATGGTGGTGAGCTACGCGCCGAGGAGATCGTTGGGCCGGTTGAGCAGGGTATTGCGCAGTCTCAGCCGCTGGTGCTGCTCAACGCCTGCCATACCGGACGCCAGGATTTCGCGCTGACCGGTCTCGGCGGCTGGGCCCAACAGTTTGTACACGCCGGAGTCAGCGCCTTCATCGGCACGCAGTGGGAAGCCCACGACGCGCTGGCGGCTGCGTTTGCCGTCGCGCTCTACGAGGCGCTGTGGTCGGGCCAGACGTTGGGCCAGGCCGCCCACGCCGCGCGCCAGGCGATCAAGGGTCAGGATGCGACAAATCCAACATGGCTCGCGTATGCTGTCTACGGTCATCCTGGATTGCAGATCTGGCTGGCCGGTCAGACCGGACCACAGCCGGTCGTCACGCCGCAGGTTGCGCTGCGCCCACTGCCGTCGGAGGTAGTCTTATCCGCGCCAATACCTGAGCCATCAGTCATAAGCCCGGGCGGTCCCGTGATTACGCTGGGTGCTACGGTCACTCGCGGTACGCAAATACCTCCTTCCACGTCTACTAGCCAGCCTGCGCCAGCTACATTCGCCAGCCAACCAGCCGACGATTTTGTCTACGATGCTTTCGTCAGCTATAGCTCGCAAGCGGCGGATCAGGCCTGGGTGCAGGAGTACCTGGTGCCTAAGCTCGAAGCGGAAGGTCTGCGCATCTGTCTGGATGTGCGTGATTTCGATCCTGGCGTGGGGCAGATTGAAGCGATCGAGCACGCTGTGGTCGAAAGCCGCCGCACGATCGCGGTGTTATCGCAGAGCTACATGCAAGAGAACTTCCAGAATATGCAGGATCTGATGGTCCAGACGCTCGGCACCGAAGAAGGCAACTATCGCCTGCTGCCGATTCGCTTCGAGCGCGATGTGCAGCTGCCGCTGCGGCTGCGGATGCTTCAGCCGCTGTATCGCGCCGATTTGGAGCAGAAAGCTCAATTCTGGCAAAAGCTGATCGCTGCGATTCGTACTCTCCCCAAGCGTCGCTAGCTTCTTCTTCTGGCATATAAATTGCTAAACAACGCATCTCCCGAATGCTCACATGCAATCCAAAACTTGAACAGGCAACGTCTGCCATCCGAAGCGGCGACGTGTGCCCGCGCTGTCCTCGCCCCGCAGTGTAGCGCTAGATAACAGAAGGAGCCTTCACTTGGCGATAATGACGACGCAATTCGAGCGGGTCGCTGAGGCTGTCACCGATCGGGTTTCCGAGCTTTTGCACGCTCCGATCTCCGTGGTTGACGCCCGTGGCCTGGTCGTATCCAGCAGTGAGCCAAACATGATCGGCCTGCCGTTTGCGCGTGCGACACAGGAGCAGCCCGAGACTGTGCGCGTGCCGTTTCGGCTGGATGGGCGAACGGCTGAGGTGATCGTCGGCGAGACACTCAACGAGGAGGTGATCTCGCCGCGGCTGGCGCAGGTGCTGGTCGAGCTGGTGATCAATCAAACGGCGGTCGTGGATCGGCTGCCGAATCAGCATGAGATCAAAAATAATTTTATCTACAATCTGCTGCACGGCCAGCTCGACGACGAGGATGCGATCCTCCGCGAGGCGCGGCTGCTGGGCATGGATCTAACGCCGCCGCGCGCGGTGATCTTGATCGATGCCGCTGAGTATATTCTTGCTGCTCACGACTCGACGCGGATCGAGACCGACGATCAGATCCGCCGCCGGGTGCAGGCCGTGATCGGCACCGTGGTCAGCTTTTTTCATCTGCCCAACGACATGGTCTGCGCCTACATCGGCGACGGCGAGGTTGTGGTGCTCAAAGCCAGCAATACGCGCAATCTGGTCACCTGGGCCGACAGCGGCGTGGAAGACAGCTCGTCGTGGGCCAATCTCACGGCGCTGCGTCGGGCCGGCAATGCGCTGCTCAAGCGGCTGCAGTCCGATACCGGCGCGGCGATCAGCCTCGGCATCGGGCGGTATCATCCCGGCATTCGCGGCCTGGCCCGATCGTATCAGGACGCGCGGGCTGCGCTCTCGCTGGGGCGGCGTTTCCACGGCCAGAACGCCGTTCACGGCCTGGATGCGCTCGGTATCGCGGCGTTTGTCGGCGTTTCCGACGAGGACACCAAGATCGATCTGGCGACGCATCTGCTGAGCCCGCTGGATCACGAGCCGGAGCTGCTGGAAACGCTGTCGGTCTTTTTCGTCCACGACTGCTGCCCGTCCACCACGGCCAAGGATCTGTCGATCCATCGCAATACCTTGAGCTATCGTCTGGACAAGATCGGCCTGCTGACTGGCCTGGACCCGCGCTGCTTCGATCACGCGGTCCAGATTCGGCTGGCGCTGCTGCTGCGTACGTTCAATCACGCCCCCTGATTGTGCAAGTGCATAACTGCTTCAAGGCAAGATAATTCGTTCTTTAGGCACCTGCCCAATGCGTCCTTGCGTCTGGCGAGGGTAGCATAGTGGTAGGTGCTGCGCGTCGATCCGACACTCAGCAGCACGCGAAGGAGCAGTGCGTCGATGGGAGAGCGAGCGGTTTTTCTCGATCGCGATGGGACGCTGGTCCATCCGCGACATTATCCGTCACGGCCAGAAGAGCTTTGTTTGTATGAAGGCATCGACGCCGAGCTGCGGCGGCTGCAGGCGGCGGGCTTTCGGCTGATCGTGATCACCAATCAGGGTGGTCTGGCTCACGGCTATTTTACAGCGGCAGATCTCGACCGTATGCACGCACACTTGACGGATGAGCTGGCGCGCCATGGCGTGCGCCTGGATGGCATCTATTACTGTCCGCATCATCCCGAGGGCTCAGTCGCCGAGCTGTCGATCGCCTGCGATTGCCGCAAGCCGCAGCCGGGCATGCTGCTGCGCGCCGCCGCCGACTTCGATCTCGATCTTCAGCGCTCGTGGTTCGTCGGCGATATTCTCGACGATATTGAGGCCGGCAAGCGCGCGGGCTGCGCGACGATTCTTGTCGATATCGGCACCGAGTCGCTGCCCACCGCCACGATTCGCGAGCCGCACTTTGTTGCCAGCGACACCACGCACGCGCTGAGTATTATCTCGACCTTCGAGCGGCTAGGCCCGGTGGCCAATCTAAGCTATCTGCCGTCGAGTTGGCAGCTGCGGGAGATCGCCTATGCCCGCTAGTCCGATCGATCCACGCTGGCAGGCGGCGCGGCGCATCCTGGCGATCCGCCTGGATAATCTCGGCGATGTGCTGGTGACCACGCCGGCGATCCACGCGATCAAAGCGTCACTGCCCGAGGCCGAGATTACGCTGCTGGCGAGTCCGGTGGGCGCGCAGGTCGGGCGGCTCAACCCCGATCTCGAGGATGTAATCGTCTACCAGTCGCCGCAGATGGACCCCTGGCAGGAGCTGCCGCAGGACAGCGAGCGCGAGCAGCGGATGATCGCGCTGCTCAAGGAGCGCCAGT
>JAFAYS010000848.1 GCA_019240175.1 Chloroflexota bacterium
ACATCAAAAAAGACAGCCCTGTGTTTCCACAGAGCTGTCTTTTCGATGTTTGGAGCTGAAGACTACTGGCCGACGGCGATGCCGTTGAAGTCTTCACCCGCCGGGGCGCCCGTGCCGTTCTGGATACGGGCAACTGCCGTCAGCTGAGCGTTGCCGTCAGCCAGGACGATCGCGCCGCCACCGAACGCGGTGCCGAGGCAGTTCGCGCCGCCGCCGTACTCACCGAAGCGACCACAGGCGTCAAGCGCGCCAGCCGAATTGGCGTCCGAGTTCTTCTTGGCGCCCGGGGCGATCGTGCCCAGGTTCTGCGTGGCCAGCACCGTACCGTTGCGGTCGATGTACTGCACGCGAACGTTGGTCGCATCGCTCGAGCCGATGTTCTGGATCGCGATGAAGGCGCGCTGGCGAGCACCCGAGTTGTAGTTGGTGTCGTTCGCCCAGCGGATGTACGGCAGCGCAAGCTTGGCAGCGCCAGTCGTCGCGCCAAGGAACGCCGAGGTAACACCACCGCCATCGACCTTACCGACCGCAACCAGCGTGCCCGTGCCACCCGTGCGCTCGATCACTGCCGAGCCGGTCGAGTTGGCAGGCAGCTTGTCGCAGCCCAGGACCGAGCGCTTGGCGCCTGCGGCCAGCGTGAACGGGCCGTCGACGATGTCGGGCTGGCCGGTGCGCTTGTAGGTAACCTTGAAGCTGACGCTGTCGGTCGAGCTAGCGTTCTGGACAGCGTAGGCATGGGTGTACTGAGCGGCGGTGAACTTGCAGAGCGCCGACGCCATGTACACGGTCGCGCCATTCTTCGAGGTGCCCTCGAAGCTCTTCGCGCCGTTGCCGTTGGTCTGAAGCTCGTTGACGGTGATGACCGTCTTTGCAGCGGTGCTCGTGCCGGCCAGCTTGGCCTCAACAACAGCCGAGCCGTCGAACGGGCTGGGGAGCTGCGCGATCGCACCGGCATCGAAGTACTTAGCGGCGTTCGCGGGCAGGTTGTTTGCCGTGGCCGTGTAGGTCGGGGTGGACTGACCAGCCGCGAAGAACTTCACGGTCACATCGACGGCCTGCGCCTCGACGTTCTGGACCGAGAAATAGGTGCTGTAGTTGAAGCGGTTCTTCAGAACCGTCGCAACCAGCTGCTGGGCCGAGCCATCAGCGCTGCTGAAGCCGTTCGAGAGCGGGCGGGTAGCAATGCCGTTCGCGAACTGAACGATCGTCGCAACAACCGGCTGATCCGCCGAAAGCACAGCCGAGCCCTTGAAGCCCGCGCCGATGCCGGTGACCGAGCCAACTGCCAGCGAGGTGCTCGCGCCCGGAGCCAGCGTGCCTGTTGGCGTGAACGAGACCGGAGCGCCGCTGCCACCTTCGTTGAAGAAGTCGAAGCTGACCGTAGCAGGCGCGCTGCCTACGTTCTGATAGGTGATCGAGACCTGGAAATTTGTGCCATAGGCAGCAGCCTGTGCTGAGCCCGTCGGAACAATCGAACCGAGGAGAGCAGCAGCCGCAATGGCTCCGAACAGTTTGCCCTTCATTGAACCAACCTCCAAAGAAACAGTGCCATGTGAATTTATGGGCTGGATTATACGTAGTTGGCTTGTTTTCTCGCAATAGCTCTTTAGGGTGTTTGCGATACCTCTTTAGGGTACACAGCCAGCAAGGCTGTGAAAAACCAGCCAGAAACGAGTGGTATAAGCTCTAAATAATCTCTGGCAACCCGCTAATACTTTCGGGTTAATGACCTAAAATAGAGCATTACAAAGCCATATCGAATAAGTAGCATTATGAGCAAGGCGCGAGAAGGTATTAGCGGGAATTGCAGACCGGAGTAGTCGATACTTCCCAGAAAATGAACTTAATCTATGAGGGTTAATAACGAAACCGACAGCTAACTACCCATAAGTATACTGAGAATCAGGTTGTAAACCCCGTAGCTCGGCACTATACTTACACACGCCAGCAGATCACTCGTCCTACCACTAAAGCTTCTGGTGGTTCAATTCTAAACATACGAGGTAGCTTCACATGGTCGTTCGTACATCAATCGTCGCGCTATCGCTCTTGCTCCTGCTGCTCACCGGCTGTAATCCGACAGCGCCCGAGGTTATTGAAAACACAGGCCCAACACCAACAGTGCCCGCGCCCAGCGGCGACAACGCCACGGTGTCAGGCCAGGTAGTCAGCAACACCAATCAAGCACCGATCAAGGAAACAGTTATCCAGCTCGCGCAGATCTACCGTGATCCGAATACCCAGCAGGCGGTCTACGCGCTTGATCTAGCCCGCGCGCCGGGAACATTTACGGATCAGAACGGCTTTTTCGCCATCACCGATGTGCCGCCGGGAGAGTACGCGATTATTGTCGGCGACTACTACGGCACCAACGATGTGATCCAGCAAGAAGGTAATGCTCAGATCTTCAAGACTGAGGCCGGCAAAGCGCTCAATGTCGGTCCACTCAAGGTCAAGCCGAACGTATCAGCCGGTAAGTAGCTCGATCATCAGCATCAAAACACGAACCGCTCAAGCGATATGCTTGAGCGGCTTGCGTTAGTGTTTCAGGATCGACTGGTAGATCTGATCGTAGCCATCAGCGGTGTGCTCCATGGTATAGCGGTAGATCTCCTGACCTGCGCGCTGGGCTAAACGCCGAGCCCCATCAGGATGATCGAGCATCCAGAGGATGCCGGTAGCCAGCGCCTCCGGATCTCTTGGTGGCACCAGCAAGCCGGTCTCGTGATCGCGCACCAGCTCACGCGTGCCGGGTATATCGGTGGCCACAACGGGCAATCCCGCGGCCATCGCTTCAAGGATTACTGTCGGAAAGCCTTCCCAGATCGAGGCCGAGACCATCAGATCGCTTTGAAGCAGGAGCTCCTCGACGTCGCTGCGCTGGCCCCAGAAGCGCACCGACTCCGCAATGCCCAGCGAATCGGCCTGGGCTTTGAGCTGATCGGCCAGGCTGCCCGTACCGACGATCCACAGCTCGGCATCCGGCACACGTCGCAGCACCTGCACGGCAGCTTCAAGAAAATAGCCGTAGCCCTTCTGCTCTGCCAGCCGTCCGACAATCGTTATGCGCGGCGGACGCGATGGCTTAGCAGGCTGGGCCTGCCTGGCGGCGCTCAAGCGATCGACCTGTGAGCGGCTGACACCGTTGTAAAGCTGGATCGCCCGCCGACCGGCGAGCCGAGCCGCTGGACGCGCATCCATAACCTGCTGCGTTGCCTGCGAGATGGCAACCTCGGCGTCGAAGATCCAGGGCAGCGCTAGAAAATTCACCACATGACCCATCCATGGCCGCTTCTGCCACTGTTGGTCGGCGTGCATGGTGCGAACAATACGCGGATGCGCGCGGGTGAAGAGCTTGCTCCACAGGCACAGCAGATCGCCGCGCTCGAAGTGGCTGTTGATCACCTGTGGCTGAACGCGATCGATGAAGCGCTCAAGCAAAGCCGCCGCGCGCAGCAGATCAGGGACGAGACGTGTGGGCTGCTCCACCAAAATTGTGGTGCCGATGCCCTCGGCTGCGAGCCGCTCCCGCCAGCGGCGCTCCGATGCTGTGCCGTAGCGCCATAACCCACACACAAACGGCGCGTAGCGCTCGCGATCGAGATGACGGGCTAACTGAATACCGAATAGACCAGCGCCGCCGGAGTGCTCCTCGGTAGCAAAGCCGTCGATCAACTGCAACACCGGAATGCGTCGCTCGGTCATGCCTGCTCCTCGACACTGCGGCGAATCAAGAGCGGCAGATGCGCCAGCGTGTCCTGAAATGCCGGAATCCGCGCCGACAGCCGGCGGCGAATCTCGTCGCGCTCCGACCAGATTGCGTCAAAGCCAGTGCATAGGGCCGCGCTATCGATCGTCGCGATATCGAGCGCATGCCGCTCCAGGCCCAGCATCTCCATAATCCCCACCGATTTATATAAGTAGCCGATCGCCAGCGCGGGCACGTTGCGGCTCAGCGCGAAGATCGCCGAGTGCATACGCGTGGCTACCAGCAGATCCAGCCGCGCATAGGCCGCTTTGAGCTGCTCCGGCGAGAGCGCTGCGTCTACAAAATCCACGCTGTCGAGGCCCTGTGCGCGCGCTTGGGCCAGCAAGCGCCGGGCAATAATCCGATCGTCGTGGGCGGCGGTTGGCCCGGTACACTGCGCAAAAAGCACCACGCGCGCGCCGTAGCGCGCGTGAACATGATGCATCAGCGCCAGCATGGCCTGCTCATAGCCGTGCTGGTTGCCAAACTGCGGATTCTGGCCCTGCCAATCCATCAGCGTCATACCGATCAACGGCTGATTTTGGGCGGCCAGGGCGGCCACCTCCGGCACCAGCGGCGATTCGGCGTCTGTCAAATCGGCGGCGAAGGCCAGATCCGGCAGCACCAGCACCCGGCGGCGCATACCGATCTCGGCCAGCAAGCGCAGCGAGCGATACTCACGCGCGACAACCAGCGCGCTACGTGACAGCAGCCAGCGCAGCATTGCTTGCTGAAGCGCACCCGGCAGCGGCCCGAATGACTGCGGCAGGAAGATCAGCGGCTTGCCCATCAGCACGGCCAGCGCGATACCTAGCCACAGCCAGACAAAGGCGATATTCGCCGCGTGGCGCGCGTACAAGTGGCCGCCACCAATCACCGCCACGACATCGGCGGCGTAGTAGGCGCGCAGCAGCTCGCGGCGCTCCGGCAGGCGCGGCAGCAGCTGCAAACCAGCCAAGCGATACACAAGGCTGGCCAGGATCAGCAACAGCGCGTACAGCGGCACCAGCGGCTTACGCCAGCGCCACTCGCCGCGCGCATCCACGCGCATCATCCAGCGCGTAAACGAACCGACAAAGACTGCCTCAGTCGGCAGCAGCTCTGACAGCTCGTCGTTCATGGTGATTGTGAGATCGGCACCCGGAAAAGCGCGGCGCATACACGCGATCGACTCGCGCAGAATCGCCAGGTCGCCGGCGTTTTGGGGGGAGTGCGCGTTGAGGATCAGAAGCTTCATGCTGAGCGACGTAGCGAAACCCACGCGCCGCCGCTGTAGGCGATGAGCAGAATAATCTCAGTGGCAAGGTTGACCCAGGCAGCGCCGGCCAGGCCAAAGAGCGGAATAAAGATCGCGTTGGCGACGACGTTGACCACCGAGCCGACCGCCAGCAGCTTGGTGCGCAGAACCTGATCGTCACGGGCGACCATCACCATCGCCGAGCAGAAATTCAAGCTTTTGAAGAGCGGGATCAAACACATGATCTGTAGCAGCGGCACGGCCTCGCGGTATTGGGCGCGCAGCACCAGGTCGATGATCAGTCCGGAGCCCCACCAGAACGCTGCGGCCCAGAACAGGCCGTAGAGCACACTGCCGGCAACCGCCAGTCCGACCGTCCAGCGAAACCCACGCGACGAGGGCTGTTGCGCCGAGATCACGGGCAGCAGCACCTGCCAGGCAACCGCCGGCACCAGAAACGTCGTGTTGATGATCAATAGCGTCGGGCTGTAGATGCCCGCACCGACCGCGCCGATCATAAACGCGACCATCGTCAGATCGGCTTTGAGCGCGACGCTGGAAAGCAGATCGGCGGCGAAATACGCGCGCGCCTGGCCGATCATGCCCCACAACCGGCGCGGCGTCCAGCGCAGCCGCTGAAAGCTCAAGCGCAGCAGCCACAGCAGCAGGCCAACTCCAAACGCATCCGCCAGCAAGCGATAGCCCGTCGCGGTGAGCAGCGGCGTGTATATATTCCACAGCGCCAGCGTCAGCACAATCGTCAGGCCCGGCACAACCACCTGCAGCAGCGCGGCGGCACGACTGCGATTCTGCGCCCGTAGCGCGGTGTGCGCCGTCGTAAGCAGCAGTTCAAAGGTCAGGCCCAGCGCCGCAAAAATGATCGGCAACTCAAGGCTGGTTTTGCCGCTGACCAGCAGCACCACGATCGCGACGACCATCAGCGCGCCGGTTGCCAGAAAGCGCAGCATAAAAACCTGGCTGATCACCGACTCCAGATCCTCGGGACTGCCGCCCTGACGCAGCAGCCAGGTATCCAGACCCATACTGGTGATCATCACGACTGGCCCGAGCAGCGAGTACAGCGTGGTGTACATGCCGAAATCGGAAAGATTCATCAGCCGAGCTAGGGCAACTTGGGTCAAGCTGCCGAGCAGCCGAGCCAGCAGCACGCCCACGATCGCGACGATCACATTGATCGCCAGGCCCATCGAGGCATGACTGCGCCAGTTTTTACGGAATATCGCAACAGGCGAGGAAGCAGATTGCATGAATTCGCTTGTACCTTATTGTTTCAAAGCTTCATTGTTGCTTAATGCAGGAACTGCATACACCTTCAGCCAGCGTCGGGCGATCTCGCGCCAATCGTAGTGCCGCGCCGCCGTCTGGGCCGCCTCAGCCGCCGATCGAAGCCACGTGGGATCGTCCAGCAGCCCACGGATTGTCTCCGCCAGCGCGGTCGCATCACCAGGCGCTGTCACGACGCCGGCACCATCGGCCAGCAGCGCCCGCCGATCGCCGACATCACCGGTCACGATCGGCACGCCCACAGCCATGCTTTCAAAGATCTTCAAGGGCGAGCGCGCCCGCGCCACATCGTCGTCATGAACCGGATCGACGCTCAGATCCGCCAGCGCCAGAAAGCTATGCACGCTCTCGTGCGGCAGCTGGCCGGTGAAGTATACCCGATCTGCGAGGCCCATGTCGCGGGCACGTCGCTTGAGCTCGGGCAGATCTTCACCACCGCCGATGAACAGCAGCGCCAGATCGGGAAAGTCGGCGGCTAGCTGTCCAAACGCATCCAGCAGCAGATCGACAGGATGATTGTGCAGCGCCAGCGTGCCGGCGTAGGCGATCACACGGCGATTAATCAGGCCCAGCGACTCGCGCAGAGCAGCCAAGACCTGAGGTTGCAGCCGCCGTAGCCGATCGAGATCCGCGCCATTAGGTACATAGGCCATTGTTTGGACACCGCCCCGCCGTAGTCGATCTGCTATAAAGCTTGAGTCGACGGTCACGCCAGCAGCCAGACGCGGCAGCAGTCGCTCCCAGAAGCCAAAAACCTGGCGCTGCCACTCGGCGGTCAGACGATTGCTGCGCACCTCGTCGTCGTCACAGTCCACGTAGAAGCGCCGGCCACGCAGAGTCAGCGCCAGAATTGCGGCGAGGCCATTCACCGGCTGCGGCTTGCCTAGATGGTACAGATCGGCGGGCGAGCAGAGGATGCCCCAGATCATGCCGAGCGTCGAGCCAATCAGCACACGCAGCAGCTGAAGCGCGTTAAAGCGCACCGGCACGGTACCCGATTTGCGCGCGTGCATCTGCCCTACATACCAGATCTCGACACCATCCTGCACGTAGCGTCGCCGTGGGCAGTTCGGCAGATCGGGATGCAGCGCCAGGATGCGCACAGAATATCCCAGCCGCACCAGCTCGCGAGCAATATGAAAATAGCGCACGCCGCCGGGTCGCTCGATGCCCATCGTGATCAAAAACACGATCCGTATCACGGCGACCCGACAATGTTTGAGTAGCGCGGATCGCTGGCTGTCGAAGAGAAGTAGATGTTTGTTTGGTTGTTATCTCGCACAATGTTCCAATTATATTCGTGGGCGTGATAAATCACGCCCCTACAAGGTCGATTGATATATGGTTTAGCAACCCAGCCGCTGTCGAACTACTGGCGCGGCAGGAAAACCGTCGAAAGCGCCTGATATGCCTGCATCGCCGGTGAGTAGCTGTTCTCGCCGGTTTTGCCGCCCAGCACCACGATCGAGACATCTTGCTGAACGACGCCCGGCTGGCTACCGATTGACTGAGGCGGACCGCCAAAGGGCTGCCAGTTATCGGTGCGCGCATTATACTTGACCGATGCGGCACTATCGGGGTCGCCGCCGATCACATGGATCACCGAAAGCGCGACGGCGACGCCAAAGCGGCTGCGCGGCTGTGGCAGCGGCGCACGTCGAGCCCAGGGCTGCGCTCCTTCCTGCGCCGGCGTGTAGACCTCATTATTCGCCAAACGTCCGCTCTGGTTCTCGCCGCCGATCACATAGATGCTGCCCTCGACCACGCCCGCATCGGCAAAAGATCGCGCAGTCGGCATAGACGTACGCTCACGCCAGCTTTCACGCTCCGGATCGTACTCGAAAACCTCGCTGCGATATGTCGCGCCGTCCCAGCCGCCAAACAGATACAGCTTGCCCTCAAGCGCTGCCAGCGCATAGCCGCTGCGTGGCTGCGGCAGCTCGCGCAGGGTTTCCCACGATTCCGTGTTCGGATCGTAGCGCTCGACGACCGCTGTAATATCGCTGGGATTGTTGGAGCGCCGACCGCCGGGAACGTAGAGCTTGCCGCCCAGCACCACGGCGCGCACATCGGTGACGGGCGTCGGCTTTTGGCTCAGCTCAGTCCAGGTGCCGCTGCTAGCATCGTAGCGCTCGACTTTGCTCAGCACGCCTTCCGCGCTCTCGCCGCCGATCACATACAGCTTGTCGGTGCTGCTGGCGATCGCGAATCCGGCGCGGGCCGTCTGCGCGGCGGGCAGCTCTTGCCAGCGAGCCAGATCCGCGCTAGCTTCGGGAATTTCATTGCTGCCAAACGCGCCCGACCACCAGACACCAGCCAGGATCAGACCCAGCAGTGCAACGCCGGCCAATGCCCAAATCAGCCAGCCTCCTCGTCGCGACGCCACGATTGGCTCGGTCACAGCCTGCGTTTGTGGCGTTTGAACCGTTGGGATCGGCGTGACTGTTGGCTCAACCACCGGCTGCGGCTCCGGCTCAGCGGGCGTCTCCTCGATCGCCGGCTCCCGATCTGTAACCACGACCGGCTCGGCGGGCAACGCTTCTGCTGGCTGCGACGCCAGCAGCGTAGGCTCGGCCCGATCGATCGTCACGATGCCGGCGCGCACGGCATACATCGTCGCTTCAGTGCGC
>JAFAYS010001235.1 GCA_019240175.1 Chloroflexota bacterium
GCCCTTTTCCGACAGGAGAATCTCCGCGTTCCACAGGCCGATCAGAAAGGCTGATATACCGACGATCAGAGCGAGCCAGGACGCGCCAATGTAGGCGTTCGACGGTTGGGAGTTGGCAGGTTTCATGGGTAGCTCCTATACATGTAGATTGGCGAACCACGTACGAGAATGTTTTTTGTGTGCCGCGCTGTGCGGTGTGAGCATGACAATAGCAGAACTTTTGCTGCACAATCCAGGTGTTTAACTGTAAGAAGCTGTAAGATCAGCCCAGATTGGCAAAACAATGCATCTTTTGGCGCGACGGGTTATAATTCGTCAAAATATTTAAGCGATGGATACACAAGAGCAGATCATCCAACTCGGTAAATGTCTTGCGGCTGAGGCGAAGGCAGGCTACACCAACGCGGTCAAAGGTGGCCTCGACGCGTTTCTAGCGGTGTGGGCGGATCACGCGAACGGCGCGCTGGAGATTCCGGCGGTACAGGCCGCGCTGGTTCGGCTGCGAGGTTATGGATCGCTCGACCTCGACGAACGCCAGTCACGGCTCGATGAGTCGCTGGCGCAGCTGCGTGCGCTCTTTGCCAAAGAGCGGGCCGCGACGACCAAGGCCAAAGGCGGCAAGACCGGCGCTGCAAAAGCGGCCAAGTCAGCCAAGCCGCCTGAGCCGCTGACGCTTGAGTCGCCGCTGTCGGCGGTGCCTGGCATCGGGCCGTCGCTGTCCAAGGCTTTCGTCCGGTTGAAAGTGCGCACTGTCGCCGATCTGCTCTATCATTTCCCGCATCGCTACGACGACTACTCATCGCGGACGACGATCTCCGATCTGAGCGTGGGCGCGACCGAGACCGTGGTTGGCAATATCGCTGAGGTTAAAAGCTTCAGCACGCGCAATAATCTTGGCGGCGTCAACCTGGTGCTGCAGGACGATACCGGCACGCTTCAGATTACCTTTTTCGGCCAGCGCTGGCTAGTCAATCAGCTGAAGCTCGGCGAGCGGATTGTGGTCAGCGGCAAAGTTACTGCCTTCAATGGCAAGATTCAGATGAACTCGCCCAAGTGGGAGCCGTATCGCGAAGATGCGCTGATCCACGCCGGGCGACTGGTGCCGGTGCATCCGCTGACCAAGGGCATGTACGAGCGCAACGCGCGCACCACGGTCAAAAAGGTGATCGATCTGGCGGTGCCGCTAGTGCAGGAATATTTGCCCGACGAGGTCCGTGATCGTGCCAAGCTGGTGCCGCTGGCGCAGGCATTGGCGCAGATCCACTTTCCCGACGATCAGAAGCGGCTGGCGCTGGCGCGCTACCGGCTGGGCTTCGACGAGTTTTTGTTTATTCAGCTCGGCGTTTTGCAGCGCAAGCAGCTCTGGCAGGGCGTGCCCGGCTACAAGCTCGATCTGCACCCGGACGTTCACGCCGATTTTCTGTCGCGGCTGCCCTTCCAGCTCACCGGTGCGCAGAATCGCGCGCTTGACGAGATCTTTGCCGATCTTCAGCGTCCCGTGCCGATGGCGCGGCTAGTGCAGGGCGATGTCGGCTCCGGCAAAACCGTGGTGGCGGCTGCCGCGCTGCTTCAGGCGATCGCCAACGGCTTTCAGGGCGCGCTGATGGCTCCGACCGAGATTCTGGCTGAGCAGCACTACAAAGGCTTGAAGCGGATTCTGAGCCAGGTGCGTGTGCCGCGCGATGCCAAAGATCTGGCCGAGCACAGCAGCGAGTGGAAGCAGCGCATCGAGCCCGAGCAGCTCAAGCGCATGCAGGAGCTGAAGAAGCTGCTGGGCATGAGCGACGAAGAAGATATGGGCGGCGAAGGCGTGCGCGTCGCGCTGCTGACTGGCTCGCTCAAGGGCAAGGAGCGCCGCCGGGTGATGGAAAGCATCGCCAAGGGTGAGGTCGATCTGGCGATAGGTACGCACGCGCTGATCCAGGAGGGCCTCCAGTACAACAGCCTGGGCCTGGTCGTGATCGACGAGCAGCATCGCTTTGGCGTCGAACAGCGCGAGCGACTCAAAAGTAAGGGCCACCATCCCCACCTGCTGGTCATGACCGCCACGCCGATCCCGCGTACCCTGGCGCTGTCGATCTACGGCGATCTCGACGCCTCGGTGATCGACGAGCGACCGCCGGGCCGCCAGCCGATCAAAACCAAATGGATTCGCAAGGCCGAGGTCGCTAAGTCGCACAAACATATTCGCAAAGAGGTCACCGCCGGTCGTCAGGCCTTTGTGATCTGTCCGCTGGTCGAAGAAAGCGACAAGCTAGAGCTGGACTCGGCGGTAGAAACGCAAGAATATTTGCAGCACGAAGTCTTTCCCGATCTGCGCGTTGGGCTGGTGCATGGCCGCATGAGCCAGATCGAGAAAGACGTGACCATGACGGCGTTTCGCGATCGCGAGTTCGATATTCTGGTCGCGACGGCGGTGGTCGAGGTGGGCATTGATGTGCCCAACGCGACGACGATCCTGATCCTGGGCGCTGAGCGCTTTGGCCTGGCGCAGCTACACCAGTTTCGTGGCCGAGTCGGTCGTGGCGAGCACCAGTCGTTCTGTATCGTCGTGTCGGATGTGGACAACGAGGTCACA
>JAFAYS010000082.1 GCA_019240175.1 Chloroflexota bacterium
GCACGATCGCCGCCGCCGCCAGCACGAGCACGCCGTTGGAAAAAACCAGCCGGTCGCCCAGCGAGGCAAACTGGCGCGGCAGGAAGCGATCGCGGGCGATCAGCGAGGTCAGGCGCGGAAAGTCGGCGAAGGCGGTGTTGGCGGCGATAAACAGGATGCCCGCCGTGGCGAACTGGAGCACGCTGTGCAGGATGCTGTTGTTGCCAAACACGCCGCGTCCCACCTGCGACAGCACCGACTCGCTGGCGCGTGGCTCGGCACCAAAACCCGAAAGCCAGGTGATCCCGGCAAACATCGTCAGCAGCAGGCCGGCCATCCAGACCAGCGTGACGCGCGCGTTGTGCGCCTCCGGCTTTTTGAAGGCTGGCACGCCGTTCGAGATCGCTTCGACGCCGGTCAGCGCCGCGCAGCCCGAGGCAAACGACGACATCAGCAGAAAGATGCCCACCGGCTCGAAGCCGTGCTCCGGCCCAAAAACTTCCTCGCCGGGACCGGCCAGCGCGCCTGGTGGCGGCGTGATCGTGATTGTGTCGCCGAGCAGCCAGCGCAGAACACCGTAGCCCAGCATCAGCAGCACTGTCGCCAGGAAAAGATAGGTCGGCACCGAGAAGATCGCGCCGGACTCGCGCACGCCGCGCAGGTTGGCGACGGTGATCGCTACGATCGCCAGCACCGCGATCGCGATGCTGTACGGGGCCAGGCCCTGGAAGAGCGAGGTCAGCGCGAAGACGCCCGCCGAGATCGACACCGCCACGGTGAGCACATAGTCGATCAGCAGCGACGCGCCCGCGATCAGCCCTGGATAGCGACCCAGGTTGTCGGTCGCGACGATGTACGAGCCGCCGCCGTTAGGATAGGCCGCGATCGTCTGGCGGTACGAGAAGGCGACCACGATCAGCAGCACCGCGATCAAGCCCGCGATCGGACAGGCATAGTGGATCGCCGCCTGTCCGACCAGCCCGGCCAGCGCCAGATGCCGCAGAATCTCCTCGGTTGCGTACGCCGACGACGACATCGCGTCCGAGGAGAAGACCGCGAGCGCCGTGCGTTTATTGAGCCGCTCGTGGGCCTGTCGCGCCGTTTCCAGTGGCGAGCCGATCACCACTCGCTTCAGCTCTCCAATCATGGTGTGAGTATCCCTTTCAAGTGCGCAGCAAGTTGCGCCGTCAAGCATTCAATAATCATTCAGCCGAGTCGTGTTCATGCTCAGACAGATCCGGCGCGCGTTCGGTGTGGCTTTGAACATAGCGACCCATCAGCCGCCGCGCCGCATCGCTTGGCAGGAGCACACCGCGAATCATGCCGCCCACTTCGAGCCACAGCGGCTCATGTGCTCGCTCGACGGTCTGCGCCAGCAGCTCCCAGTCGAGATCGGGCGAGTTGAGCGAAATCACATGATCCATCGGTGCCTCCCTGCGCTTCAAGTACAGGAGTTAGGATACCGAGGAGCGTATAAAGATGGGCTAAGGATCTGTGCGGGGTGTATAAGGATTGTATAAAGATCGCGGTGTGGCGCTAGGTTTGGCTCTCAGCCGGAAGCTGAAAGCGGTAGCCGACGCCGACCTCGGTGCGGATATAGGTCGGCTGGGTGGGGTTGGGCTCGACCTTGCGGCGCAGCTGGCCGATAAACACGCGCAGCGTCTGGGCATCTTCCTGGTAGCCCGGCCCCCAGACTTCGCGCAAAATATGGCGCTGGGTCAGCACACGATCGGCGTTGATCACCAGCAGGCGCAGCAGATCGTACTCGGTGGGCGTGAGATGCAGCTCTTCGCCGGCGCGCAGCACCTGCCGCCGTTGAAAATCGATCGTGATCTCGCCGAAGCGCACGACGGAATCCTGGCTTTGCTGCGGCAGCATATGGCGCAGCGCCACGCGCAGACGTGCCAGCAGCTCGTTCATGCCGAAGGGCTTGGTCAGATAATCGTCAGCGCCAAGATCGAGCGCCTGCACTTTATCTGCCTCAGCCTCCCGCGCCGACACGACGATAATCGGCACGCGCGACCACTCACGAATCCGGCGGCACACCTCGATGCCGTCGCGATCGGGCAGGCCGAGATCCAGCAGAATCACGTCGGGATGCCAGGTGGCGGCCAGGTCCAGCCCGGCGATCGCCGTCGCGGCAAGCTCGACCTCATAGCCGCGTCCACGCAGCGTGGTATGCAGCAACCGCCGCATCTGCATCTCATCCTCGATCACCAGCACCCGTGCTCCGCTCATAGCCTGCTCCTCCATGTTCAGCTGCGACGACGGCTTCCGGCGCGGGCAGCGTGAAATGCACGCACAATCCGCCGGTGGTCCGATTTTCTACCCAGATGCGCCCGCCATGCGCCTCGACAATCCCCTGGCAGATCGTCAGGCCCAGGCCGCTGCCGCCCGGCCCGTGCTCCGGCGGCGCGCCACGATAGAATTTTTCAAAGATGCGATCCAGCGTTGCGGCTGGCACGCCCGGCCCTTGATCCGCGACCGTCACCTCGACGAAGCCGGGCACTTGTCGCGCCGCGACACAAATGCCGGTGTGCGGCGGCGCGAATTTGGCCGCGTTTTCCAGCAGATTGCTCAGCACCAGATCGATCTGGACTGCATCGACCAGCACTAGCGGCAGGTCCGGCTCGATCACGATCTTCAGATGGTGCTCGCGCAGGTAGCTCGCCAGTCGCTGAACTGTGGCATCCAGCAGCTCGCCGATCTCGGTGAGTGTGCGCTGCCGCTTGAGTGCGCCGGCCTCCAGCCGCGACATTTCAAGCAGGTTGCGCACCAGGCGATTCAGCCGATCGGCCTCGCTGGCGATCGCTTCGGCAAACGCGCGCTGTGTGCCGGCGTCCCAGGTCATCGTCGGGTCGAGCAGATTGCTGGCGGCTCCGGTGATCACAGCTAGCGGCGTGCGCAGATCGTGCGACACCGACGAAAGCAGCGTGCTCTTCAGCCGATCCGCCTCTTCCAGCGCGAAGGTGTGCATCGCGGCGTCGGTGGCGCGTGTGCGCTCGACCATCAGCGCGACCAGGTTGCTGATCATGGTCAGCAGCGGCAGCACTGGCTCTTGCTCCTGCGGCGATGATATCAGGCCATGGGCGCGCACCATGCCCACGGTTTGGCCGCCCGCCGAGATCGGGATGCTCTGGCCAGGTCCTGAGTCGGGAATGCCGGCCCGCGCGATCAGCGGTGCCTGCTGCTCGTCGAGCGTCAGCGTGATCGTCACGCCCGCAACGTCAAGAATCGTACGCGCGGCGGCGGCGATGTGCGGCAAGATCTCGGCGTAGCTGGTGGCGCGGCTCACATCCTGGCTGAGCTGGTAGAGCGCCTTCATCTGTTTCATGCGGCGTCGCACCGCGCGTGATTGCGCCCGCTCACGGGCGGCCAGCGTGCCGATGATCAACGAGACCGCCAGAAAGATTGCCAGCTCTAGCAGATCCTGGCGAAACTCGATCGCCAGTGTGTAAAGCGGCTCCACGAAGAAAAAGTTATAGGCCAGAAACGAGGCTACCGAGGCCACGACCGCCGTCGCGCGGCCAAAGCGGATCGCGACGACGAGCACCAGCGGCACATAGCACAAGATCAGATTCGCGGGCTGTAACACTGGCTTGAGTGTGACCAGACCAAGCGTGAGCAGGAGTACAGCTCCTAGCGTCAAGCTCAGGTCACGCAGCCGCGTCCATAGTCGGGGTGTGTGCATACGAGTATTGTACTCGCTTGTCTGGCACAGCACTTGCTCGCGGCGCTGGGTATTGAGTGAGGAGAAGGATGAATGAAGCTACAAGGCAAAACCGCGCTTGTCACCGGGTCGGACAGCGGCATCGGCCAGGCGATCGCGATCACGTTTGCCCGTGAGGGCGCCGACGTGGTGGTGCATTACCACTCCGACGAGGCGGGCGCCCAGAAGACGGCTAGCGCGATCCAGCAGCATGGACGGCGCGCCGAGATCTTGCAGGCGGATCTTTCCGATCCGTACGCGGCGCGCACACTCTGGCGCGAGGCAACCAATCTGCTCGGCCAGATCGATATTCTGGTCAACAACGCCGGCGCGGGAGCCTCCGCCGAGTTCTCGCCCGACACCGCGCTGGACGAGTTTATTCGCGTGCTGAATATCGATCTGGTCAGCCCGTGGGCGCTCTGCCAGCAGGGGGCGCAGCAGATGATCGATCGCGGCGGCGGCGTGATTATCAACATTACGTCGGTGCATGAGGAGATTCCCAGCCCCGGCGGTGCCGCCTACGACGCGGCCAAAGGCGGGCTGCGCAGCATTACGCGTACGCTGGCGCTGGAACTTGCGCCCAAAGGCGTACGGATCAACAATATCGCGCCGGGCATGATCGCGACGCCGATGACCGCAGAGCGTATCGAAGATCCGCAGAAGCTGGAAGAGTCGCGCCAGCGCATCCCGCTGCGTCGTCCGGGCGAGCCGCAGGAAGTCGCGAATGTTGCGCTGTTTCTGGCTTCGGACGACGCCAGCTATGTGACCGGCAGCAGCTACTTTGTGGACGGCGGCCTGACGCAAAATGTGGGCGGTGCTTAGCGCGACGATCAAATCAGTGTGTAGGGGCATATCGCATACGCCCCGCCGGCAACCTCATGCGATGCTGGCTGCATCATGCTCACTAAGCGCCAGCCGCTGCCGCCAGGAGCACAGCCGGTAGCTGCCCCAGATCGCACAGCCAAGCGGCAGCAGTAGTGACAGCCAGGCCCACACCATATCGAAGGAGGATGGCGCGGGCGGCGGCGTCACGCCCAGCAGGCGCAGCACAAGCATCTCAAGGATTAGTGTAGTGCTCAGGCAGATCAGCGCGACGCGCCAGCGAGCCTGGAACATCGGGTGCAGGCGTGAGGAGCAAACGCCAAGCACGAGTCCGCACAGGCCACCAAAGATAAAGCCCAGCAGCCCACCCAGCGCCCCGCCGATCATAGCGGCAAGCACCGACAAAGTGACGATCAGGATCAACCCAGGGATGAGATAGCCAGGCTCCGTCAAACGTTCCGGCGTGATCTGACGTAGGTAGATCAGCAGTGTCGTGCCTAGGGCAAAGCACGCGCCGGCCAGCGCGCCGATCACCATGCCCTCAGTTCCAGCCCAGCGACTGATGTGTAGGATCAGCAGAGAACGGTTCATGCGTCAGTCCTCCCTGCTTCCATCGTCACCTAAAGTTCACACCCCTCTCCTGTTGCGAAAGGAAAGGAGTACCCTTGTACTTTGCTGTTCTTTTTTTCAGTTTTCTCTATCAGGTTCTAGGTTCTGGGTTCTAGGTTCTCCGCTTCCTGCGGCGAGCGCTGTAGCTCAGCCAGTCGATGCAGCAGCTTTACATAGCCGCGCTGGCCCTTCTCGAAGCTCGACAGCCGGAAGAACTCGTTAGGCGCGTGGATCTGCTCGTCGGAAAGGCCGAAGCCAAACGTCGCCGTATGGACGCCCAGCTCTTGGAGAAAGATCATGATGATTGGTACGCTGCCGCCGGTGCGCACGACGTAGGGCTCGCGTCCGTACAGTTCGGTCAGGACCTCACGCACCGCCTGGTTGCCGGGATGATCCACGGGCATCAGGTACGGCTGCGCGCGGAAGGGCAGCGGTCGCGCCTCGACTCTGACGCCAGCCGGCGCGTGCTTGTTCACATGCGCGATTACCAGCTCGACGATCTTGGCCGGATCTTGGTTGGGGGCCAGGCGGCAGGTGATCTTGGCGTGGGCCGCGTTGGGCAGCACGGTCTTGATGCCGTCGCCCTGGAAGCCGCCGTAGATGCCGTTGATCTCAAGCGTCGGGCGAGCCCAGGTGCGCTCGTAGGTCGTGAAGCCGGGCTCGCCATGGAGATCGTCCAGGCCCAGCTGATCGAGATATTCTTCCGGGTCAAACGGCACTGCCGCGATACTGGCGCGATCTTCGGCGCTC
>JAFAYS010000186.1 GCA_019240175.1 Chloroflexota bacterium
AAGTTGTGGGTTCAAAAAACCCAAGAGGGAGTGGCCTCAACGCGCATTACTCGCCCACAGATCTGGCGCGGGTCTTTCGGGAATTTCGCGAAGCTGTAGAGGCAGAGCGCACCGTCTGACACGCATTCGCTGCGCCGTGGCGCGCGAAGCGTCATCGACGCGGATCGTGCTGTGCTATAGTTGGCGCATGATTAACAACCTACCTTTCGCAATTCGGCCCTACCAGCCCGCCGAGGAGTCGCAGGTGGTGACGCTCTGGCACCAGTGCAAGCTGGTCGTGCCGTGGAACGATCCGCACCGCGATATCGCGCTTAAGCTACAGGTACAGCCGCATCTTTTTCTTGTCGGCACGCTCGGCACAGCTGTGATCGCGACGATCATGGCCGGCTACGAGGGACATCGGGGCTGGCTGAATTATCTGGCGGTATCACCGGAGCACCAGCGGCACGGCCTCGGGCGGCGGATGGTCGAGGAGGCGACCGCGCTGCTCAAGGCGGAAGGCTGTCCCAAGATCAACCTACAGATCCGGGCATCCAACACGGAGGTAATCGCCTTTTACACCCGGCTCGGCTTCACCGTCGACGATGTGGTGAGCATGGGCAAGCGCCTGTAAAAACGAGGCTGAAGGCTGGAAGCGGAAAGGAGTATGCCTGACAGTGCCACGCTCCTGGGGTGTTAACGGCACCGCCAGGAGCGTAGTTGATGGTGTACCCTCACGAAGCCGAAACACTCAGGGTTCGACTCATCTCGTGGCCGTGTGGTCCGTAGGGCGTTCTGCTGCTTGTCTATTAGATGCAGCTCCCGCCGTAATAGTAGCCGCCCGAGGGTGTGGTGAAGGTGTGCCGGACGATCCGTTCGTAGGGGAATGTCGGAAATTCAGAATAGGCCGTGCCACCCGACGGATCGTATTGGAAGGAACGATAGTAGTCGTCATCCTCCAACCCATCTCCCGCGATGTATGTCCAGGTATTGCCCACGTAGCCGTAGCCCGCACGATACACCACCCACGCATCTTGCCCCGGCAGGCAGGCGAAGGACCAACTGAAGGCTGCTTGAATGCTACTGCTGTCAGCTGGCGGCGTGTCGGGGAGTGCCTTGCCACGATGCTGGTCGTGGATCTTTTTCACCTGGTCGCGGATGTCGGCGGATACGCCCTGCGCTTTGAGCGTGTCCTCGACCTGCTTAGGAGTAAAGTTGTCGTCGAGCATGATCAGTTTGTGTCCGCGACGGGGCGAATCGCGATCGGGTTCGGGCGCGGCGTGGGCGGAAACAGTGACAGCGAGGGTTGCCAGGGCAAGCAGCACCGGGACGAGGCGAATGACGGAGTGACGACGCATCGAATCCACATCCTTTCAAGCGAGAAGCGTGATCTGACGTGGGGGGTGGAGCGGAACGCAGCAGCAGGCAGGGGGAAATGATGCAGCTGTGAACGAATCGGCGGCACATGGTGTGCGTTCAGAATTATACATGGTGTTCAAGCACGAGAGCACGCGCAACCGGGGTAAGCAGGGCCGTGATTGGGCATGTGCTTCTCAAAAACAGCCGTGTAGATCTGCGATAACAGGAGTCATACAAGGTTGATTTTTTGGGATGATTATGGTTTTGCAGTAGTGATAAGCAATTAGAGGAGTGCAGTTCTTTTGTCATGAGGGCAGAAGATCACGAGTTTCGATAGAGTAAGACTTCGTGATCTCCTGGCTTGAAGCTATCGGCGCTTTTTGGCTTTTCTCAGGCTGTTCCCGTACTGGCCCCACCATTTTGGTCCTTTGTGTTCTACGATGAGTGCAACCGTGAGTCCAGCTGCTAAAGCAAGCACCAGTCTTTCCACAGGTCCGATCGTTTGTGGCTGTTGAATCATAGATGCTCCTTACTAAACCATAACTCATTTTAGCACACATGTTCTATTATTTCAAGTACTTAGCTGTTCTTTTTTAGCCTGATGTATTATGGTTTTTCAGAAGGGAATATTAGACCAATTTACACCAGTCCACGCAGCAGCAGACGTGCCCGCCTCGATAGATGAGAGTGGCACCGGCCTCGAATCGATGTTTGACAGCGAGCATGCAGGAACCTGCGCGGCGGGTAGCCAGACAAAGGCCGCTTATCAAGCTCAGATAAGCGACTAAAAGCTTCCGGACTGGAACCACGCTTCTACCCGCCTGCACCCTCAGCGCTGGACCTCGTTGTAGCGAAAGCAATCGACTACATGATCGTTGACCAGGCCGGTCGCCTGCATCCAGGCGTAGACGATCACCGGGCCAACGAATTTGAACCCGCGCCGCTTCAGCGCTGCCGAGATCGCTTCCGAAAGCGGCGTTTTGGCTGGAATCTCGCTGCTCTGCCACTGGTTCTGGATCGGCGCGCCACCCACCATCGACCAGACCAACGTCGAGAAGTCCTCGCCGGCGTCGGCCATTGCCAGATACGCACGCGCATTGCCGATCGTGGCCTCGATCTTCGCGCGTGAGCGGACAATCCCAGGATCGGCCAGCAAGCGTGTAATATCGTCCTCGTCGTAGCCCGCCACGATCGCCGGGTCGAAGCCTTGAAACGCCTGGCGGAAGGCGTCGCGCTTGCGCAGGATCGTGATCCAGGACAGCCCGGCTTGAAACCCATCGAGCATCAATTTTTCCCAGAGCGCCCGGCTATCGTACTCCGGCACGCCCCACTCCTGATCATGGTAGGCGCGCATCAGCGGATCGTGATCGCCCCAATCGCAGCGATGGAGAATCTGCGCGCTCATAATCCGATCCTCGTCTCAGAGATGGTGTCGTTGATCAGTGTGAACGTCTGATCATTCTCGCACATCATGGATACTCCTTTATTCGACAGGTACCATTGTCATCGTGCTCATCGATCCGGGAATCATCAAGCGCGACCCAGAGCAATCAAGCCGGATCACAGCTCGACAACACATGCTATATTGTTTTGTCGCTGCTTGTCCAGCGGCTTATGTCGGATGAGCCCAATCGCGTGGTGAGCAGGAATGCACAAAAGGCGTCATAGTGCGATCGCACCATAACGCCTTTCATACGCCGACTTATGGATCAGCAGATGGGCTGCCTGTCAGACGTGCCGCATCAATCGCTCAGCGGAATGTGGCAACGAGCATGGTTAGCGTCGTCCACGACGATCGTCGTCACCGGGGCGCGGCGAGGCCGACGGCGAGGGCGAAGAGCGATCATCGTCATCATCGTCATCATCGTCACTCGGTGAGGGCGAGGGCGAAGAGCGATCATCATCGTCGTCATCGTCGCTCGGTGAGGGCGAGGGCGATGCTGAACCAGATGGCCTTGGCGATCCCGACGCAGAAGGAGACGGCGATCCCGACGACGAGGGAGACGGCGAGGCAGACGCGGACGGTGCCGGAGAGCCTGACGGTACGGGCGAGGCTGACCCAGACGGTGCGGGCGAAGCTGAGCCAGACGGCGAGGTGGAAGGTCGCGGCTGATCATCGCCTCGTCGGCTGAGGGTTTCGCTGCCCAGCAGACCTTCGAGAATGCGATGCGCGGCAGGCTGATTGGGATGATATTCCAGGCGTGCCCGCTCAAAGTACTGCGTCAGCACCCGATCGCCGCTGCTATTCGTCTCCATCGCCGGCTCGGAGAGCGGATAGCCGAAGAGCGCCAGGCTTTCGCGATCGCTCACGCCGGGGTCGCCAAAATCAAGGCCATGCGCGTCCCAGTAGGCAAAAAAGTTCTCCCCAATCGCGTGGCCGGTCTCCGGCATATAGTGCGGCGCAGTCGGAGCCGCCGTGGGCAACGTGCGCCAGTCACGACCGCTTTGCCGCAGCACATCGTCGCCCAGCCGACCGGTTAGGACCGTGTACACGCCTTGATTCTCGGGATGATATTCAAAGCGCTGCCGCTCAAAATACTGCGTCAGATAGGTTGCGCCGGTATCGCGGTTTACTTCGGGCCGTGCCGACGAAATCGGGTAGCCAAAGACCGCCAGGCCGCCGTTAGCTTCCCAATAGCTGCGAAATTGGCCTTCGATACAATCTTGGATCGCCGGCGCGACTTCCGGGAAACAGCGCCGATCATTCGCCGCGAGAACCGACCGCAGCGGCAGGATCGCCACGCCGATCAGCACCAGGATGGGAACGATACGCAGCATACGCTTGAAGAGTGACATGAGGATCTCCTTACTCGATCACGTGCCGCGACGACACGCACAGGCTGGGTTTGGAAAACTTTCGGTAGCGCATGGAATGCTCTTGCAAGCATCGCCATGTGGATGTAGGCACAGCCTCGCATTGCTGCTCATGGGTGGAGCCGTTCTGCGAGCACAATCAATCTAGCCACGGTTTTGAGCGGCTGCCGTCAATGAGTATCAGTGAACGATCACAGGGAAACGATTACGGGATCTTGGCTCCGCGCCGTCCGCTCTTCTGGGCCAGGAGCGCGGCTTCCACACGATTGCGGACCTGAAGCTTTTGTAAAATATTGGTCATGTAATGCTTAACCGTCTTCTCGCTCAGATACAGCTGCTGGCCGATCTCTTTGTTGCTCTTGCCCGCCGCCACACCTTCGAGAATCTGCTGCTCACGCTCCGTCAGCTCGTCGATTGGATTGGCGGGAGCCTGGGATGAATGCCGTGTCGTGCTCAATTCCATCAGCAGGCTGGTCGCCAGCGTTGGCGGCACATACACGTCACCGCCAGCTACCGCGCGCAAAATACCGATCAGCTCACGGGCCGGAACACCTTTAAGAATATAGGCCCGCGCGCCGGCTTTGAGCGCCGCCATCAGATCATCCTCGTCTTCCGACGCCGTCAGCATCACGATCTTTGTCGCCGGACACGTCGTCGCGATCACCTGCGTCGCGTGCAGTCCACCGCCCGGCATCGTAATATCGACCAGTATCAGATCGGGCAGGAACTCCTGCGCCAGCCGGATCGCATCGTCGGCGCTTGCGCCCTCGGCTACGACCTCAATATCGGGCTGGGCCGCGAGTGTATGGGCCACACCTTCACGAAACAGCGGATGATCATCGACAATCACGATCTGGATCGACTCGCTCATACAGCTCCTTCTCCCGCATAGACCGGGAAGCGGGCACTGACGCGTGTGCCCTGGCCCGTCAGGCTGACGATCTCGAAGATGCCGCCCAGGCTTTCAACTCGCTCGCGCATCCCGACCAAGCCTAGATGCTGCTCACCATCATCAATGAGCGTGCCGACAAAGCCAGGCCCCTGATCGCAAACCTCAATCCGCAGCCGATCCGCATCAGCATCCACGATCGCTGTCTGGCCCACGCCGTCGGCGTGCCGGTAGGCGTTAGTCAACGCTTCCTGCAAGAACCGATACAAGGTAATTTTGGCGGCTAAGGATGCGTCTTCGGGCAGATCGTTTGCGCGCAGCATAACCTTGGTTCCCGTGCGGCGCTCATGGGTGCGCACCACCCGCTCCACCACATCATGCGGCGTCAGGCGTGTAAGCTGGGGCACGCCGAGACCAGTCGAAATCGCCCGAATCTCCTGCATAGCCCGGCGCAGGGAACTTTGGATAATATTCAGATTGTCGATCGCCGCCTGATTGTCCGCTCGTGACGTGCAGCCCGTGCAGTGGACCAGGCTGTGATCCAGCCGCAGCAGCGCCAGCCCGAGATCCTGGGCCGGGCCATCGTGCAGCTCGGCGCTGATGCGACGCAGCACTCGCTCGTTAAGCGCAGTTGTGCGCGCGGCGGCTCGGCGGACGCGATCGTGCAGGCGCTGATTCTGTGCCAGCAGATCCTGCAACTGGCCGACCTGCGTTTGCAGCGTCACCTGCTGCCGATCGATCATATTGCTGGCCCGCTGCACGAAGCCCGCCAGCAGCAGATACATCACCAGCGCCGCGACGCCAACCACCAGCCAGCTGCGCTGCTGGGCGGCATCGATCTCGCGCTGAAGATCATCCACCTGCTGGTAAAACTCGGCAACCGCGACCACTTGCCCGGTTGTATGCTGGCGAATCGGCGTGTACATCTCAAGCAGTCGTGCAAAGCGCTGTCGCTCTGCGACGTTCTCTTCGTCATCCAGATTGCTGATCTTGGCGCTGACCGTCCCCTGCAAGGCCAGGCCAAGCCAGGGCTTGATCGGGAAAACCTGCCCGATCGTCGAGGCATCCGTGCTATATACCACCCGCCCGTCGCGATCCCAGATTTTGAGGACCACCATCTGTTGACCAAGCGGCGTCTCATGCAGCAGCCGGCTCAAACTCGCGCGATGATCCTCGCTGAGCGGCTGGTTGCGCTCAAGATCTTCTAGCTGCGGCGCGATCAGACTATCGACATACAGCGCGGTCGTGGCGGCGGTGCGCTGGGCCACGCCATCCTCGATCTGCTGCCCCACCCACCAGCCAATGCCGGACATGCCCATCGCCAGCGTCAGCAGACTGGCGATCATGAAACGGTGAGCCAGACTCAACTGGGTCACACATGTTGTTCCTCGCATGGTTTGGCTTCCTCAATCGTCCAGTAGCCCGGTGGGAGCTTATCGTGGCGGCTGCGATGCGCCTCGTTTCTATGCTGAGAGTATAGCAAGCACACGGCGGTGGCGCATCGGACGAGGGCCCTTGAAAATCGGGACCATGGTCTGAAACATCGACCGACCAGCGCCGGTACACGTGTTTGCACTGGCCAGGCACTGCGCGGCTGGCAATCTGTTTGATTGGAAGAGCATGGGAGAAGGGGCAGGCACACAAAAGCACGCCAGCGCATGGGGGAGTTCATCATGCGCTGGCGCTCACGGGGTGGAGTAAAATGTTGAGGCGGGAAGGTATCGGCTGATGACGGCTGCCGGACTAGGCAACCATCAGTTGCGCGAGCTTGGTGAGCCGGAAGGCGTGCTCTTTCAGGAAGCTCAGGCCAAACTTGGGAATCATCCGGTGATCGGGACGCTCCGGCTGCTCGATATGCTCAACATGGTAGCGCGCCGCATAATACGCGCTGGTCTCGTCAGGGGCAATGCTGAAAGGCGGCTCGGCCATCACCGGCGCGTACTCAAGCGTGACGACCAGCTGCTCCGCGCCGGCAGGAAGTAGGCTATCGATCTGTGAGACATAGCGCAGGCGCAGATCCAGCGGCAGGGCAACCAGCGCCGCGCGATCATAGACCAGATCGATCTTGCCCACATCTTCAAGCGTTACGTCGAAGATATCGCGGTGCAGCATCGTAATCGGCCCGCTCTCATAGCGATAGTCACTGGTTTGGGTGTAGGGCAGCGCATTTTGCTCGAAGAACTGATGAATCGCTTTATCGACCAGCTCAATCCCGATCACATGCTCGGCGTGCTGGGCAAACCACAACAGATCGTTGGTTTTGCCACACAGCGGCACCAGCACACGCTTGCCGCGCAACTGCTCAGGATCAGCGTATTTCACGACGTAGGGGTGAATATCTTGGCGATGGAAACTCGTCGCACTGCCTTCACGTTCCCAGGAGTCAAGCCAGAATTGCGGGTGCATACATCTCTCCTATCGACGAATTACATTAAAGAAAATGCAGATGAGAGAAAAATCTGGCTCATTCAGGCGCTTAGACCGTAGGGCTTAAGACTAATTTCCGGGTGCGTATTTTGCCCTAGCCGCCCAGCGCCACCTAGAGCAGACACGATTTAACGCCACCAGCTGCTGAGCTGACAGGCGATTGTCACATTAATACTATCTTGTTACATAGATGTGGTTAGCTCTTTAGTCCCATATTTTCACCAAGGAGCTGAGTAGCATGGCACCATCGGCAATCGGCGCAGGAGCACAGCCGCCAGCGATCAAACGTCTGCTGAGCTGTGGCGTTATCGGTCCGCTGCTTTTCATCGTCGTGTTTCTGATCGAAGGCGCGACGCGGCCCAACTACAGCGCCTGGCACCACTTTGTTAGCTCGCTGAGCCAGGGCGAGCGGGGCTGGGTGCAGATCGCCAACTTTATCGTCTGTGGTCTGCTGATCTTCTGCTTTGCGTTTGGCCTGCGGCGCGTGCTGTATCCCGGCCACGGCTCCACCTGGGGCCCGATCCTGTTGGGCAGCTTTGGGCTGGGCCTGATCGGAGCCGGCGTTTTTGTGACCGATACCGTGCTGGGCTATCCGCCGGACGCGCCCACTACCGCGACGCTGCACGGCATGCTGCACGATCTTGTGAGTCTGGTAGTCTTTGCCGCGCTGCCCGCCGCCTGCTTTGTGATGGCCCGGCGCTTCTCGAGCGATCCGGCGTGGCGTGGCTGGGCCGCCTACTCGATCGCCACCGGCATTCTGGTCGTGGTGTTCTTTATCACAGCTGGCGCGTTTGCGCAGCCTGATCCCACCGCACCTGCCGGTTTGTTTCAGCGCATATCGATCATCATCGGCTGGAGCTGGATCGCCCTGCTGGCCTTGCAGCTAATGCGCCGGCCAGCGCCGATCGACAAAGCTGCTTGAGCGACAGTGCACATCTTGAGCAAGGGAGAGGTAGCAGCGAGGAGAGCTGCGGGAAGAGGGTTGATTAAAACAACAGCGCGCCAGGAAAATTCCTGACGCGCTCACAGCGTATAGCTTGCTTAGTAGCGATTGCGTCGCTCACCGCCGCCGAAACCGCCACGGTCGCGCTGCGGGCGCTCCTCGGCCTCGTTGACGCGGATCTGGCGTCCGTCGACGGACTGACCATCCAGCGCACGAATCACGTCCTGCACGCGATCGCTTTCGATGGTGACGAAGCCAAAGCCGCGCGAGCGACCGGTCTCACGATCGGTGATCACTTTGGTGTCCAGCACTTCGGCATGTTCTGTGACCAGATCGGCGAGATCCTGGTCGGTCGTGTTCCACGACAAGTTACCAATAAATAAACGAGCTTGCATGAGTCCTCCACATGTTCCTGTCCTTGCAACCATCTGTCGAGGAGGACGAGCACAGGTACACAGCGTAACAGTGTAGTCGCCGCAGACAGCGACGACCACACGCGGAATCATACCACAAAATGCAGGCCTACACAAACAAATAGAGGAGCCTGATCAGGACTTTGGCAATATTGACTGATCTAGGACACGCTCCCGCATTTTGTTCACCGTCTACCAGCCATAATCTCCGTTTATCAAGCGCCGGAGTGATCAACAATCGGGAGAACGAGCGCGGAAGGATGTGCTGGCAATCCATTGACAGAGCTTAGGCACGTAACGAAAGCTAGGCAGCACGCGGCGCGGTCTGAAGCGACTGCTGCTGGTACCAGCGGATTGTCGCCTGGAGCGCGGTCTCAAGTGGCGTGGCCTCGACCTGAAACGTACGCTCGAACGCGCTCGCGTCGACAATCTGCGGCTCGGTGTACTGGTAGAACATTTCCACAAACTCGCGCATGAACGCGTCGAAAAGACCAAAAGCCTGGATCGCGAACTTGGGCAGTGCCTGAATGCGCACAGGCTGTCCGAGCTGCCGGCCAATCATCTCGGCGATCGCGCGCTGGGTAACGATCGGCGTCACGGGCAGCAGCCAGGCCTGACCAAGCGCGGCTTCCTGTTCGCCGAGGATCGCCAGGCCGCGCGCAACATCGCCGATATAGCTGTAGCTATGCGGGAGGTCGATATTGCCCATCAACTGCACCGGTCTACCGGCAAGCGCGGCGGGAAACACACGATCGCCGAGGACTGAGTTGAGCACGCGCGGCCCGAAGAAATCGGCGGCGCGACCAAGCGTTACCTGCACCTTACCGGCACGATGAGCGGCCAGATACATTTCCACCAACTCAGCCCGCATAC
>JAFAYS010000376.1 GCA_019240175.1 Chloroflexota bacterium
TGAGATCAGCCTGAGTCCGCTGGAGTTTGATGATGGCGTGCAGGTTATTTGCAGCGTCCGCGATATCACCGTCCGCAAACAGGCTGAGGAAGAGCGCTCCCGGCTACAGGAAGAGATCATTCGCGTGCAGGAAATGACGTTGCGCGAGCTTTCGACGCCGCTGATTCCGATCACGGATCAGGTCGTGGTCATGCCGCTGATCGGCGCGATCGACTCTGGACGCGCGGCACAGATCGTTGAAACGCTGCTTCAGGGCGTTGCCAAGTGCCGGGCCGAGACCGCGCTGATCGATATTACGGGCGTGTCGGTGGTGGACACGCAGGTCGCCAATATTTTGGTGCAGGCGGCGCAGGCGGTTCAGCTGCTGGGCGCGCACGCCGTGCTCACCGGCATTCGTCCCGAGATCGCGCAGACGCTGGTGGGCCTGGGCGTGAACCTCGGCATGCTTGAAACGCGCTCGGATCTGCAAAGCGGCATCGCCTATGCGGTCGCGCAGTCACGCGGCAAGCTGAGCCGCGACTTCCAGACGCCGCGCTCGACGCCGATGTCGTAGCCGGCCTGGGAAGACCGGAACCAAGAACCAAGAACCAAACCGATCATCCCAGCCGCGCGAGGCAGCCGCATGGTGTATACTCTCAGGCCATGAGCTTTGCAGGAGCAACACTGTGACCACTACGCAACCGCGCCGCACCGAGCTGGCGGTGCCGGGCAGCAATCCCAAATTCATCGCCAAGGCCGTGAGCGCCGCCGCCGATCTGATCTTTCTGGATCTTGAAGATTCCGTTGCGCCCGATCAGCGCCCACAAGCCCGCCAGCTGATCGTCAAGGCGCTCAACGAGAACGACTGGGGCCGCAAGCTGCGCGCTGTGCGCGTCAACGCCACGACCTCGCAGTGGTTCTACGATGATCTGATCACGGTTGTCGAGGGTGCCGGCCACAATCTGGACGTGGTGATCCTGCCTAAGGTGAATCTGCCCGGCGATGTGTACATGCTCGATATGCTGCTGAGCCAGATCGAGATGAAGCTGGGCTTCACCAGGCCGATCGCGATCGAGGCCCAGATCGAGAGCGCGCAGGGCATGGCCAACGTCGAGCAGATCGCGACCGCCAGCCGCCGGCTAGCCGCGCTGATCTTCGGTCCCGGCGATTTCGCAGCCTCGATCGGCGCGCCGCTGCTAACGATCGGCGGCGAGGCAGCGGAGTATCCTGGGCATATCTGGCACGCCGCGCTGAGCCGGATGGTCGTCGCGGCCAAGGCTGCGGGCCTAGATGCGATCGATGGGCCATACGGCGTGTACACCGATGCGCAGGGTCTGCATAAGAGCGCCACTCAGGCGCGGCTGCTGGGCTGCGATGGCAAGTGGGCGATCCATCCCAGCCAGCTCGAGCCGATCAACATGATCTTCTCGCCCAGCGACGAGGAGCTGGCCCGCGCCCAGCAGATACACGATCGCTACACGCAGGCGCTGGACGGCGAGGCTCGTGGTGCCGTCACGCTCAACGGCGATATGATCGACGCGGCCTCGCTGAAGATGGCCGAGCGCGTGCTGGCGAAAGGTCGCGCGGCGGGCAAGATCTAAGCGATGCATCATGCGTCGGGGCGTATTGCCCGCGCCCTGATTGATCCGATCTTCCGTCGGCGCGACATACGCCTGGATTACATAAAAATCTTCCTCAAAAAAAAGGCCTTCGTTGAGACGGAGGTCGCCTTGTGTGCTACAATGCGCGTCCATGACGCTTTCCAATGATCCAGCGGGCAACGAGCCCTTTCCAAATACCGGCACACTGATGATGATCGGCGGTGCGGAAGACAAAGTCGGGAACCGCACGATCCTGCGCCGGTTTGTCGAGCTTGCGGGCGGCGACCAGAGCCGCATCGCAATTATTGCCACCGCCTCGGAGATCTACGAGATCGTCTCGCAGATCTATGAGCGCATCTTCACCGAGCTGGGCGCGGCTGATGTGCATGTGCTCAAGCTGTACTCCCGCGAAGACTGCTGCGACGAGAATATCCTCGCGCCGATCAGCGAGTCGAGCGGCCTGTTTCTCACCGGCGGCAATCAGCTGAAGCTCATGACGATCCTGGGCGGCACGCCGGCTGCCACCCGGATTCGCCGGGCCTATCGCGCGGGCTGTAGCGTCGCGGGCACCAGCGCGGGCGCGTCGGCGGTCTGCCAGCATATGATGGCCTACGGCATGAGCGGCATTACGCCCCGCAAGGCGATGATGCATTTTGCGCCGGGGCTGGGCCTGATCAACCGGCTGCTGGTCGATCAGCACTTTGGCGCGCGTGGCCGCACGGGCCGCCTGGTGACCGCGCTGGCTCACAATCCGTATCTGCTGGGCGTGGGCCTAGACGAAGACACCGCGATCGAGGTGGACTCCAAGCGCATGATGTCGGTGATCGGTCGTGGCTCGGTGACGATCGTCGACGGGACCGAGATGAGCTACAACGATATCTACCGCATCTCGGACCACGCGCCGCTCTCGATCCACAACATGCGCTTTCATCTGCTGACTCATGGCTATCAATTTGATATAAATCGTCGCAGTCCTGTGGTTCCGGCGACGCCGCCGCTGCCGTTTGAGGCCGGCCTCTACGCCGAGGGCGAAGGGATCTGATCGAGAACCTAGAACCTAGAACCTAGAACCTAGGATCGGCCTTTGTTCTTTGTTCATTCTTTGGTCTGCTTTATTTGTGATAGCTCATACAGCGAGGTGTTTCGATGCGTGTCCTAGAAACCCGAGTCTACCGTGGCCCGAATCCATACGGCTACCGTCCCGTCATTCGTTTCAAGCTGGATCTCGGGCCGCTGGAGGACTATCCTTCCAGCAAGCTCGGCACATTCTCGGATCAGCTGCTAGAGCTGATCCCGACGCTGCATGAGCACGGCTGCTCCTACGGCGAGCCCGGCGGGTTTGTCCGGCGGCTGCGCGAGGGCACCTGGCTCGGGCATATCGCCGAGCATATCGCGCTAGAGCTGCAGTGCCTGGCCGGCACGCCCGTCACCTATGGCAAGACGCGCGGCGCGGGTGAGGAGCACGGCGTGTACTACGTCGTGTACTCCTACATCGAGGAGCGCGTCGGCTTGCTGTCGGCGCGGCTGGCGCTGCGGCTGA
>JAFAYS010000384.1 GCA_019240175.1 Chloroflexota bacterium
TATAAATCCTGTTCTCGCAGTCTTCGCAGCAGTGATTGGCGCAGTGCTGGGGCTCTTCTATGGCTTTGTGCTCGGCAGCTTGCATGGCCTGAGCCTGGGCTTAGTCACGGCGTTTTATTTCAGCCCGCTGAGCGACGAGCGTAGCTACCGAGTAGCGCTGGCAGTAACCGGTCTGCTGCTGAATATTGGTGTTGGCTACCTGCTGCTGCGCTACTTTGACGGCTCCATCAGTCCAGGATCGGAGTTTATGGTGTTTCTGGGCTGGCCTTTGATCATCGCGACCATTGCTAGCTTCAAGGGCAGCCAGCGCTTAGCCAAGTGGTATATCGACGAGCGTTTCAGGCTGGCGGTACAATCCGTGGGTGATCGGACCGACGAGCCTGTGATTTCCTGAACATCTTGCAGCAGCAAGCAATCTCCTGGGAGTACATCGGCATGAGTGGTTTTGCGGCCACCCATGCCGATGCTGTGAATCAGCCCGCCAGAATCGCCTCGATCGTCGCTAGCTCGTCCGCCGAAAAGCTCAGGTTTTGCAGCGCGCCCACGGCATCATCGATCTGCGAAACCTTGCTCGCGCCGATCAGCGCCGACGTAACCTCAGGATGGCGCAGCACCCAGGCCAGCGCCAGCTGCGCGATCGTTTGGTTGCGCGCGCGGGCAACCTCGCCCAGCCGCTGTATCTGCCCAAGCTTCTCGTCGGTGATCTGATCCGGCTGAAGGAAGCCGTGGGGCTTGGCCGCGCGCGAATTCTCGGGAATGCCTTTCAAATATTTGTCGGTCAGCAGCCCTTGCGCCAGGGGCGAGAAGACGATGCAGCCCATGCCCTCGTCGCGCACCGCATCCAGCAGCCCATCCTCAACCCAGCGATTGAACATGTTGTAGCTCGGCTGATGGATCAGACAGGGCGTGCCCAGCTGGCGCAGCAGCGCGGCGGCCTTACGTGTGTCCTCGGGCGAGTACGACGAAATGCCGACGTAGAGCGCCTTGCCGCTGCGCACAATCTGATCCAGCGCGCCCATGGTTTCTTCCAGCGGCGTCTCGGGATCGGGCCGGTGATGGTAGAAAATATCGACGTAGTCCAGGCCCATGCGCTTCAAGCTCTGGTCCAGGCTGGCGATCAGATATTTGCGCGAGCCCCACTCGCCGTACGGGCCGGGCCACATCAGATAGCCGGCCTTGGTTGAGATCACCAGCTCGTCGCGGTAGGCGCGCAGATCCTGGCGCAGAATCTGGCCAAAGGTTTCTTCGGCTGAGCCTGGCGGCGGCCCGTAGTTATTCGCCAGATCGATGTGGGTGATGCCCAGGTCGAAGGCGCGCAAAATCATGTCGCGGCTGTTTTTGAGTGTATCCACGCCGCCAAAGTTGTACCACAGGCCCAGCGAGATCGCGGGCAGTTTCAGGCCGCTGCGCCCGCTGCGGTTGTAGCGCATCGAGTCGTAGCGTGTTTCCGATGGACAATAAGCGGTCATCTGTGTCCTCCCATCCAGCTGTAGCGCTTAAGCGCGCGGCGATTGTACCACTGCTGGCGCTCAGCCCAGGCAGGCAAACAAAAACGGGAATGGCATATCACCATTCCCGCTGCGACGTGTGCTTGTGATCGGTGTCGGCTACCGATCCGTTGCGTGGTCGTGATCGTCGTGGAGGCCACCGCCACCGCCGGATCCCGAGTCAGGCGCGACAGTCGGGTTAACCAGCGGATCTTTGGTCAGGTTGCGCTTGGCGAAGTGCAGCACCGCGTGCGCGACCGCGTCCGACATTTGATCCAGCACGACGTTGCTGTTGTTGTCGTAGGTGTCGCAGGCCAGATGGTAGCAGGGATCGAACTGCTGGCCCGCCGTGCCGCCGTAGACTGCGGCCTGCGCCGGCGTCTTGATGCCTTCCGCGCCGGTGAAGAGACCGCCCGCCGGAATGCCGTTGTTGATGAACGGGCCGTAGTCCGAGCGTCCGTTGAACGGCGTCGGCTCGACGGCGAGGCCCTGTGAGGCGAAATAGTCACGGAAAACGCGCTCGATCTCGCCCGAGCCTGGAGGGCCAACCGTGGCGTTGGGCGGGCCGAAGGCCGAGTTGTCGCCGTCATAAACAAAGCGTACAAAGTTGGGTGAGCCGATCATGTCGAAGTTGAGATTCAGCTTGATCTTGGCGCGCTCGGCTTCGCTCAGACTGCTGACATAATAGTTCGAGCCCAGCAGCCCCGACTCTTCCGCGCCGAACCAGATGAAGCGCACCTTGTTGCGCGGATCGCGATCCTGGCGCTCGAAGACCTTAGCCACCTCTAGAATTGTCGCCGAGCCGCTGCCGTTGTCGTTGATGCCAGGGCCACGGCTCACGCTGTCGAGATGCGCGCCAACTACCACCACGCTGTTGGCATTGCCGCCGCGCGTCTCAGCGATCACGTTGCGCGTCGTGCGGTTTTCGGCGATCGAGTCGACTCGGAGGCGGATCGTGCGACCGGTGGGGCCGTTGAGCACGCCGTTGCGCAGCGTGTTGCCTAGCGACGTCGGGACGGTAATCGACGGCAGGCTGAACAGCGGCGGGTTAAGCGTGCCGGTCGCCAAGGCCGTGCGGCCAGGATTGCCCTCGTTGAAGACGATCACACCAACTGCGCCGGCGGCCAGCGCGTTTTCGGCTTTGATGCGGTAGGTGCAGGTGCCACGCTGCATCAGCGCGATCGCGCCCGCCGGGAAGCCCGCGAAGTCGGCGGCCTCGCAGCCGCTGGTCGAGCTGTTCTCTGCCGGGCTGGGCACTAGCAAGTCCACGGCGACGAGCGGCGCGGTGACATCGCCGCTGCCCGAGTAGTTCATTGTCGCATAGTCAATGCCGTTGACGTAGGTCGTAGGCGTGGGCGAGATCTGCTGTAGGATCGGCGGCGTGCGATCGCCGACGAGCAGGAACACGAAGTCCTGGAAGCGGACGGTGTAGCCGACGGAACGTAGTTGGTCGGCGACGTACTGCGCCGAGGCGTCATAGCCGGACGTGCCGGACAGCCGGTTGCCGTTGTTGGCGGTAGCGATAGCTTGCAGCGCCGCCTGGTGCTGGCGAATCGCCTCGACGGTCACTCCCCTGCGGAAGCTTTTGGTGTTTGAAATCTCATCGGCGGAAGCGATCGGAACCAGCATGGCGAACAAGGCGACGATCGCGAGAACCAGAAGCCGTTTCATAGGCATAACGAGCCCTCCTTCTGCTGAGCTGAGACTACGCTGATCTCAGAGCCGAC
>JAFAYS010000451.1 GCA_019240175.1 Chloroflexota bacterium
GCACGCGCTTCAAGAACAGCCCGATCAAGCGCACCAAGCGGCGCGGCCTGCTGCGCAATGTGGCGATCGCGCTCGGCAACTGGGGCGATCCGCAGGCGATTCCTGGTCTGGTTGGCGCGCTCAACGATCACGAGCCGCTGATCCGCGGTCATGCCGCCTGGGCGCTCGGTCGTATCGGTGGGAGCGCGGCGACGGAGGCGCTGAGTGAACGGCGCGCGGTCGAAGACGACGGCTGGGTCGGCGAAGAGATCGATCTGGCGCTGAACGAGGCGCGAGGCAGCTGACTCAGACTACGGCACGCGGCGATGCACTACGCGCCTACTCATTTTAAACTCACTCCTCAATTTTTATTGCTTCTTCCTGGTACAATAGTTTAAAGATAATTAAATCACCTGTCACCATGTTAGAACAGCGCCGATCACCAGCGCGCGCGATACTACAGGTGGGAGGTAGCTGCGCATCGCTGCTCTGTTTTTGTAGAGCGGCTACCATGTTGCTGCGGTCTACTTGCCACTGATTGTCATCAACCAGCGCTGTTCTGAGCCAGGGCTTGATCCAGGCGCTATAATCGACTCAGGAACAGCGCGTTACGACAAACGTTCGTAGGTATCGCAGCGATGTTACGGCTTTGATACCGCCATGGAACGCGCTGTGATCGCGTAGATTCAGGAGTTCTGAATACGCAGCGATTCGACGACGAATCAACGTTTGTCTTTTTCAGTGGAGGAAGACACAATGAATGCAGTGACGCATTCCACGCTGAGCCCCGCGCTGGAACAGCTTGTCTCACACATCGAGGCCGTCCTGGCGCTCCGCGCCAATCCTCATGACACGGCGCATCAAGTTGCCGCTGAGCTCGGCCCGTTTCTCGACGATCCGCAGCTGCTGCTGCCATCGCAGCGTGAGCCCGATCCGAACTGTTATCGCCAGCATGTTCTGCATGTAGCCGACGATGGGCAATTCTCGATCGTGGCGCTGGTCTGGCTTCCCGGCCAAACCACCTGTATCCATGATCATGTTTCGTGGTGCGTGGTGGGCGTGTATGAGGGCCGCGAGCAGGAACGGCAGTACGAGGTCGCGGACTCCGGCGGCGATGCGTATCTACAGCCGGTTGGCGTGAGCTACAACGAGCCTGGCTCGGTCGCGGCGCTAACACCGCCGGGCGATATTCACCAGGTGGTCAATCCCGGCCCAGGGCTGGCGATTTCGATTCACGTGTACGGGGCGGATATCGGCAAGCTTGGTTCTAGCATTCGGCGGCGCTACGAGCTGCCGATCAAGCAGGACGAGCAGGAGGCGCGAGTGGTCGCCGATTGCGAGCCAATCTCGTAGCGGCAAGCAGACGCTGGATAGGCAAAGGACGGGCAGTCACGCCCGTCCTTTTGCTTGCTAACTGTGCAGCGATACGGCTATGTGCCGCAGGGTGGATTGTTGCGGAAGTTGATCACGGTGTCGGGGATCAGCTGCGTGTTTGCGCTATCGCCGACGATGCGATTCTGGCGGTTGCTAGTCTCGCCACAGGCCGCGTCTTTCTCCACGAAGTCCCACGAGCCGAGCGTGTACTTATACTCGATCGCGGTGCCCTCGGTGAAAGTCAGCGTGACGCGCCACTTGCCATCCGCGCCCTTGGTCAGTGGCACCGTGTGCGGGTTGCACCAGTTGCAGAGCTGCGGCTGGTTGCCCGCGATATACACGGTTTTGTCGGCGGGCAGCTCGGCGGAAACGGTGACCTCGAAGGTGACCGCGACCTCGCGCGCGCTGGGTATGGCGCTGGCCTCGTTGCTCGGAGCCGACTGGTTGTTGGCCTCGTCAACCGCCCGCACGACGTAGTAGTAGCGCGTGCCGGTCAGCAGATTCGGATCGCTGAACTCGGTGGTGTTCTCGTCCACCGAGCCGACTTTGGCGTAGCCGCTGCCGGCTGTGGTGCTGCGATAAATGTCGTAGCGGTACACATCCGCGTCGGGGGAGGCGGTCCAGTCGAGGATCAGCGTGGTCGCGCCGCCGTTGCTGACCGAAAGATTGGTCGGCGCGGCGGGCGGCGTTTGATCGGCGTTAGGATTGACCGTGAGCTTGCCGGGGCTATCGGTCTGATCCGCAAAGCTGCCGCTTTCGATGCCGTCGAGATCGCCGTAGGTCCAGCTTGCGCCACCGTTGGTGCTGTAGCGCGTGAAGTAATCGTAGGTGCCGGGCACGGTGGGCTGGAGCGTGCCTTTGAACTCGTCGTTGTTGCCGGCGTTGGCGTTGAACTCCATCGGCACCCAGGTGGTCCAGCTTTGAGGATTGCTGCCCTCAGTGCCGTAGCCCAGCTGCGCGATCAGGCCCGGCGTTGCGCCCGGCTGATTGGTGACGTTTTCGATATACACCTGGCCGTAGACCGTATCGGTTGGCGTGACGGCGCTAACGGTGTAGGTCAGCGTCGGCGGCCATTGCAGGTTGGCCCAGTTGATCGCGTAGCTCGGCACCGCGCTGGCCTCATTGGAAGGCGCGCTCTCATTGCCTAGCTCGTCGACCGCCTTGACGATGTAGTAGTAGCGCTGGCCGCTGAGCAAATCCGTGCTGTCGGTATAGCTGGTGCCGCTGATCGGGCTGCTGTTGACTTTGACGTAGCCGCCGCCGCTAACCGGGCTGCGGTATACGTTGTAGCCATTCGCGCCGGGAACGGTATTCCAGCTCAATTCCACGCTCAGACCGTCGGCGGTCGCTTGGAGGTTGGTGGGCGCGGTGGGCGGCGTGAGATCGGCGGCCTGCGTCATGAGCGTAATGCTGCACAGCGCGGGCAAGGTCAGGTTGATCGTGCCGTCGACGACGGTGAACTCGGGCGGATACTCGCTCACGCCACAGCCCGCCGCGCCGATCAGATCGGTGTTGTTGGGCAGGTAGCCGGCGACCGGGATCGACAGGCTGCGCTGCTGCTTGCTGGCGTTGATCGCCACGATCGCGGCGGTGTTGCCCTGCTGGCGGCCATAGGCCAGCGTGTTGTCGAGGTCGTCGATCAACAGGAAGCGCAGGTCGCCGTCGATCAGCGCGCTGTTGCCGCTGCGCATCTCGGTCAGCTGCGTATAGTAGGTCAGCATGTTCTGATCCGGGCTGCGGGTGTCGCCGTCGGCGCGGGCCTGCTCGTCGCCCCACGGGTACGTCCGCCGATCGTCGGGATCGTCGTCGCCGGTCAGACCAACCTCGTCGCCGTAGTAGATCGTGGGCGCGCCCGGCATCGTCATCTGGATCATCGCCGCGATGCGCTGACGCTGCTTGCCTTCGTTCAGATTGGCCGCGTTATCCTCGCGCTGCTGGCGGTTCTCCGCGCCCGGCGTGAGCGTCCAGAGCAGCCGCTCGGTATCGTGCGAGTCGAGCAGGTTCATCAGCGAGTAGTAGGCCGCGTCGGGATAGTCTTCGCGCACCGAGAGCAGCCGCTCGGCAAAGGCGGATGGCGGGATCGGGTTGCCGCTGCCGGGGAAGCCCTTGCCATCGAACGCGCCCGGAGCCAGCAGGCCCAGCACGGCGTCGCGCAGGCGGTAGTTCATGGCGCTGTCGGCGGTGTTGCCTTGCACGTAGGGCAGCACATCGAACTTCTTCCACAGCTCGCCGATGATGATCGCGTCGGAGTCGACATCTTTGACCTGCTCGCGGAAGCCTTCCCAGAACGGAATGCTCTTGTCCTGCATCACGTCCAGACGCCAGCCGTCGGCGCCCTGCTTCAGCCAGTAGCGCGCAACGCTATCCTCGTCGCCGAAGATGTAGTTTTGCACCACGGGCTCTTCCGAAAGCTGCGGCAGGCTGTCGAAGCCGGCCCACGAGCTGTAGTAGCTGTCGCCGCCGCGGGTGTAGGGCGCGCAAACCACGGGTTCAGTCGCGGCGGGCTGCCGGAAGCGGAACCACGAGCGGTAGGGCGAGTCGACGCTTTCGCACGCGCCCTGGATCGGGGCAGGACCAACGCCGGCGAGCGGGCTCGGCACCATCGGCATAAAGATCCGGTAGCGCATGTTCAGCGTTAGTCGGTCGCTGTCCCAGTTGTGGTAGCGATCGAAGATCGGCGCGTCCGACGACATATGGTTGAAAACGCCGTCGAGGATCACACGCATGCCGCGCTGCTCGGCCTCGCGCTCAAGCGTCTGCCAATCGCCGAGGTCGCCGAGATACGGATCGATCACCTTGAAGTCGCGGGTATCGTAGCGATGGTTCGAGCCGGCGGCAAAGATCGGGTTGAAGTAGATCACGGTCACGCCGAGGCCCTTGAGATAGTCGAGCTTCTCGGTCACGCCGTCGAGATCGCCGCCATAGTAGTCGCGGCCACGCGGATTCTCGCGCTCGGCGGAGCTGCCGGGCTGCGCGAAGCGCTTGGCGCACTGCTCAACGGTGATCTCCTGGTAGTTGCGGCAGTAGCCCTCGGGCAGCTCGCCCCACTTCATGCGCACGATCTGATCGTACTGTGGCTGCGTGCCGGTCTCTGCCTCGCCGTTGGGATAGGCGTAGCGCGGATCGGTGCTGAGCCGGTCGTTCTGCGGATCGGGCGTCGGATCGTTCTCCGTGTCGCCGTTGCGGAAGCGATCCGGGAAGATCTGATAGACCACGCCTTCCTGCATCCAGCGGATCGGCAGCTCGAAGTCGGGATCGTAGACCGTGATCACAAAGCCAAGGTCGCGGGAGTCGGCGGGGTTGTAGGCCTTGCCAAAGCCACCGTCGCGGACGTCGCTATCGTCCTCGTAGTACACGCTCTTGGTGCCGTCGTTGACGATAAAGCGGTAGTAGAGCGTGCCGATGCTGCTGGCATCGACCTCGGCCTGCCAGAAGTCGCAGCTGTAGGTCAGCTCTTCGTAGCAGCTCACGCCGCTGGCGACGCGCTCCATCTCATACAGGCGCTCGGCGTTGAGGCCGGTGTGATAGGTCCGCAGCGTCACGCCGGTCGCGTCGTTGTGGTAGGTGCGGAAGCGGATCAGCACCTCGCTGTCGGTGGTGACGGCACCGCCCGGTGCGCGGTAAAGTGTGCTGCGGCTGTCGTGGGCCAGGCCATCCCAGAAGATATCGTTGTCTTGCGCTGGCGGGCGACTGCCGGTAATCGTATGGGAAACCTCGTTGGTCGCGGAGTTGTAGGAGAAGGTGATGCCGTTATCGGCGGCGGCGATCGTGAAGGCCAGGTTGCTGGACGGGTAGCTCACGTCCCAGGTGCGGTTCAGCGCAACTTTGTACTCGTACGCGCCGCTTGGCAGGACACCCGCCGCGATGGTAAAGGTGTAGATCCCGTCATTGTCGGGATCGCTCATCAGCGAGTTATCGCAGCCGGGCTGCCAATCGTCGGGACAGCTGATCTCGCTTTGAAAGCTGCCGGCGACCGTGGCGATCACCGTCGCGGCCTGGGCTCCCTGCCAGGGCAAGATCGTAGCAAGCAGGGCGAATAACGGCAGTAGCGATGCCGTACGCCTCCAGCGGTGGGTGGACATCCTTGTACCTCCTACAACGGGTTCAGCGGGTTGTGGATGAATAGAAGTAAGCATTCAGCGATCAAGGTGAGCCTGGCATGCTAGAGGGTGTCGGACCCTTTGTCAAATGAAAGAACGAAGTAGAAAAGGAGTAAAGAGCGGAGAAGGGAGAACCCAGAACCTAGAACCCAGAACCTAGGACTAGAG
>JAFAYS010000553.1 GCA_019240175.1 Chloroflexota bacterium
GGGGCTGCAGCCGGATCAGCTCTTCGCGCGGCAGCTCCTGAGCAATCCGTGTGGAGAGCGTTTCGATCGTGCGGCTCAGCGACTCAGGCGGCGTGTAGTTGAGCCGCGGCAAGAGCGCGCCGATCTCTTGAGCGGCCTCACGATCAAGCTCCGGCGCGAACAGCAGCTTGATCGCTCGTCGCGTCAGGTCAAGCAGCACACGACGGATCTCGCTGGCCGGATGCGGCACAAAGCTCGTATGCGCGATCGCGCCGTACCACGCATCGGCGATCGCCTCAGAGCGCATGTTGACTAGCTCAAAGAGCGGCTCCTGCTCTACTTCACTCATGGCTGTTTCTCGCACCCTATGCCCAGCCCACGCTTGAGAATCGATAATCACGATCGTGATAGCAGGAATGGATTGAAGTTGGTCTGGCGATCGAAATAATCTTCCTGCTCGGCGCGCTTCAACAGATTCACTACCCCATAGGTCACCGGCAGCAGCACCGCCTCGACCACCAATTTAAAGACATAGTTCGAAAGAATCAAGGTCAGCAGCGGCGGCGCGTCGGCCACGCCCACAAACGCGATCATCACGAACAGCAGCGTATCGACGCCCTGACCGATCAGCGTCGAGCCCAGCGCGCGCATCCAGAAATAGCGACCGTTGGTCAGCACCTTGAGCTTGGCCAGCGTGTAGGAGTTGGCGAACTCGCCCGCAAAATACGCGATCAAGCTGGCCGCGACGATGCGTGGCACCAGGCCGAGCAGTTGATTGAAGGCCGTGTTGAGCGCCTCGCTGCCCGCGCTCGCCGGCAGTGCCGCTACCGCCGCGAACGTCAACGACATCAGCAGCGCGGACAGGAAGCCGGTCCAGATCACTTTGCGTGAGCGCGCATAGCCATACACCTCGGTCAGAATATCGCCGAAGATGTAGGAGAGCGGAAAGAGCAAGGTGCCGCCGTCGAAGTCGAACGGCCCGAAGCTGATAAACTTGGTCGAGGCGATGTTGCTGATCAGCAGCACCGCGACAAAAAGCCCGGTAATCACTTCCAGATAGCGATACGAACGTGACATGAATATCCTTTTCCTTGAGATAGTTTTTGCCAAACTTTGACATTATACCGCTTCTGGACAAGATCAAGAATACTACGCGCGGCTAGCTGTTCGCATGACGACCAGCCAGATCGCGCATTCGCTCCATGAACAAAGCAAGAAACGCGGTTTGATCGAAGGTACGCACCAGCCGCACGTTTGGACTTTGCTTCCACACATTCAGCGTATCGGCGATAGTTTTGCCCATGCTCTTGGCGCTCTCGATCTCGACATCCACAAAAACAGTCTCGTACTCCGCCAGCTCGGGACGAAAAGCCAGCGCCAGCGCGCAAGGATCGTTGATCGAGCAGCCGGCATAGCCAAAATAGTTGAGGTGAAAATCGATATAGAAGCTGGTCGCGTCGGCGATGAAGCGGCTGACCGGCGAGTCGATCCGCAGCAGCTGATCAACGTACTCCTGCGTGAACAACACTTTGGAGGTAATGTCCCACGGGATCAGCGTGATCGGCAGCCCGCTGTGCAGCACCATATAGGCCGCGTGCGGATCGACATATACGTTGAACTCGGCCAGCGGCGTGGTGTTGCCCGGCACATCCAGCGCGCCGCCCATCACAATCACCTCACGCACGCGCTCCACGATGCGCGGCTCGCGCCGAATCGCCAGCGCCACGTTGGTCAGCGGCGCGACCGCAACCAGCGTCACGGGCGTTTCTGCCGTCATAATCTCACGCACGATCAGATCGACGGCGTGATCCTGCGACGCCTGGATCGACGGCTCCGGCAGATGCGCGTTGCCCAGCCCGGTATCGCCGTGGGTTTCTTCGGCGGTGAAGGGCGGACGAATCAGCGGCAGCGCCACGCCGGGCACCACCGGCACATCCGAGCGCACCATATCGAGCACGGCCAGCGCGTTGCGCACGCCCTGCGCCAGCGGACAATTGCCGCCCGTCACCGTCACCGCCGCCAGATCGAGCTCCGGCGAGGCTACCGCCAGCAAGATCGCCAGCGCATCATCGATGCCGGGATCGGTATCCAGCACAATTCGTATAGGTTGAGACGGTTGTGTCGTCATAAGCTGCTGTGCTCCTCCTTGATAGGGCGCTGACACTACCACGGAGCCGCAAACGATGTCAAGGCAAACCCAGAACCTAGAACCCAGAACCTAGAACCAAGGAGAACAAAGAACAAAGAACAGAGAACAAAGAATAGAAAAGTACCGCTGATTCCTCCTCTCCCATTGCCATAGGCGAGGAGGACGGCGAAGCCAGGGGGTGAGGGCCTGTACCACCATTACTCCCTTCTCCTGTCGCAACGGGAGAATGGCTGGGGATGAGGGCCTGCTCCAGAACCAAACCCGCTCCTTTGTTCCCTTGTTCCCTTGTTTGCGCGCATGGCAGTCCTGACAAGCATGCCCTGCGGACGTGATACAATCGGGATAGCATACCGCCATCGCTGATCCGACACAGACAGAATCCACACACGGGAATTCGGATGCGGCAGGCATCCAGCGACATAGGCTCGGCCTCATCACCGATTGTGAGCCACACGGCCCAGAACCACCTGACCCTGTTCGCTTAGCACCCAACCTAGTGAAAGGACCCATTCTTCATGGAAGCGCGTACGTCGGATAATCAAGCAACCATTGTTGTACCTACCACCACGCTCATGTTGTTGCTGCTGGGGGTGCTAGTCTTTCTTGGCATCTACCAGATGGAGCCGCCCAGCGTGGTCAGCGCCGATGCTGCGCCAACGGTCTTTTCGGCAGATCGGGCCATGCAACATGTGCAAGCGATCGCCCAGAATCCACGTCCGGTCGGCTCAGCAGAAAGCGCGGCGGCACGCGATTACATCGTGGCCCAGCTGAACAGCCTGGGCCTTGAGCCCGAGGTCCAAGCGACGGATGTGACCCGCACGCTGCGCAACGGCCAGGAGTCATCGGCAAGAATACAGAATGTCCTGGCGCGCATTGAGGGCACCGCCAACACCAATAACGCGGTCGCGATCGCCGGCCACTACGATAGCGTTGAGCGCGCCGCTGGAGCCAGCGACGATGCCTCGGCGATTGGCGCAATGCTTGAGACGGCGCGCGCGATGCTGGCCGGCAACCCGCCCAGCAACGACGTAATCTTTATCTTTACGGATGCCGAAGAGCGCGGGCTGCTCGGCGCGCAAGCTTTTATCGATCAGCATCCCTGGGCACCGGATGTCAAAGTTGTGCTCAACTTCGAGGCACGCGGCACAACGGGGCCGTCGTACATGTTCGAGACCAGCGACAACAACGGCTGGCTGGTGCGCCAGTTTGCCCAGGCCGCGCCCAACGCCGTCGGCTACTCGTTCACCTTCGACATCTACCAGCTGCTGCCCAACGACACCGATCTCACAGTCTTTCGCGCCGCCGACAAGGCCGGCATCGGCTTTGCGTTCATCGACGGCTACATCAACTACCATCTGCCTACCGACAACCTGGCCAATCTGAACCCGCGCAGCGTGCAGCACCACGGCAACTACATGCTCAGCCTGGCCCAGCAGATGGCCAACACCAGCCTCGACACCGTGCAGGAGCCCAATCGCGTCTACTTCAGCCTCTTCGGTCTGATCATCCACTACCCCGCGAGCTGGAATCTGCTGCTGATGATCATCACCCTGATCGCGTTTCTGGCCGTGCTGGTGCTGGGCTTCCGCCGCCGCCGACTGACCGCGCTGGGCCTGCTGGCAGGATTTTTCATCTTTCTGCTGGTGCTGATCGTCACGCTGGCGAGCATCTTCGCCTTCTCCTACATTATCCCGGTGCTGGGCGTCGAGCCGATCAACATGCTCAACGGCGCGACCTATAACTGGAATCTGTTCGCGATCAGTTACGTCTGCCTGGCGCTGGGCATCACATCGGCGCTCTACGTCGCCTTCCGCAAGCGCGTGCTGTTCAACAATCTGCTGGTCGGCGCGTGGCTCTGGTGGCTAATCTTCCAGATCGCCACAACCTTCTTGCTGCCGGGCACCAGCTACCTGTTCACCTGGCCGCTGCTGATCAGTTTGATCGCGCTGGTGGTGCGCTTCCGCGCCGAGGACGAGGACGCGCCGCGACCAACGGTTGTGCTGGCGCTGCTCCCGGCGATCAGCGGCATTCTGCTCATGACGCCGCTGATCCGCGGCCTGTTCGTCGCGCTGTTCCTGCCGATCTACGTGCCGGTGCTGCTCTTCGTCGTGCTGCTGCTCGGCCTGCTGCTGCCCCATCTGACCATGATCACCCGGCGCTACCGCTGGGCCTTACCGATCGCGGCGATCGTGATCGGCATCAATCTGTTTCTCTTTGCGGCGCTGACAGCCGGCGTCGGCGCGTAGCCACGAACAATTTTTTGAGATGAGAAAGGAGTGCGCGCCAAGTTCAAGGATCTCGATCTACGAACCTGGCGCGAAGCATGTATGACCCAACCTTCTCGGATTGCGCTGGTCACGGCAGCTGGCGGCGGCATTGGCAGCGCTGCCGTGCAGCATCTACTGACGAGTGGCCTGGCCGTCGTCGCGGTTGATCGTGATGCCGCCGCACTTGAAGCGCTTCAAGCCTGCCTGCCAGCTGCCGCGCTGCATACCTTCACCGGCGACACGACCAGCGAGGCCGAGGTCGCGCAGGCCGTCGAGCTAGCCGGCTCGCTGGGTGAGCTAGCAGTGCTGGTCAACGGCGTAGGCTCGACCTGTGGCAGCAGCCTGCGCGATCTCACGCTTGGTGAGTGGCAGCGACTCTTTGCTGTCAATCTGACCAGTGCGTTTCTCTGCATCAAGGCCGCGCTGCCGCTGCTCGAAGCTGCCGCCGGCGATCGTGTGATCATCAATATCTCGTCAACCCTGGCGCAGGTCGCCGATCCCGAAACGCTGGCCTATGGCGCGTTCAAAGCCGGCCTGGAGCAGATGACACGCGCGCTGGCGCTGGAAGTGGCACCGCAGCGTATCCGTGCCGTCGCGATCGCACCGGGGCCGGTGGCGGCAACCGGTGGCGAGGCCGGTTTCGAGACCGACGAGAACGCGCGGCTGAATCCGCTGGGCCGCTTCGCTCGCGTGGACGAGATCGGGGCGCTGATCGCGTTTCTGGCCTCGCCCGCTGCATCATACATCACCGGCACGATCATGCGCGTGGATGGCGGCGACTCGGCGCTCGGCGCTGGCTGGGGGCCGCTCCATGCGCTCCTGCGCGATCGCCGGCCATGATGATCGTAGCTAGCCGGCACGAGATTGCAACACCGGACCGCAGCGCCGCGTCAGATAGACGGTAACTGAAGCAGAAAGGAAACTACCATGCAACGAACATTACGACGCTCGCGGAGCAACCGCATGATCACGGGCGTTTGCGCTGGCCTGGGCGAATATTTTGGCATCGATCCGACGATCGTGCGGATCATCTTTCTTCTGATGCTGCTGCCGGGCGGCGTGCCGGGCCCGCTGATCTATCTTATTCTGTGGTTCGTCATGCCCGAAGGCTACTAGTCGGACTTAAAAATCAACATGAGTCATCCCGAACTTAAGGAATGACAAACACACGAGACCTCCAGATGT
>JAFAYS010001053.1 GCA_019240175.1 Chloroflexota bacterium
GGTGGTGGCGCTGTGTCTGCCGCGCGGGGTGGATCTGGTCGTGGCGCTGCTGGCGGTGCTCAAGAGCGGCGCGGCCTATCTGCCGCTTGATCCGGCCTATCCGGCGGAGCGGCTGCAATTCATGCTTGACGATGCGCAGCCCGCGTGTGTGCTCACCACCAGCGCCGTCGCCGTGCGGCTGCCGCTGAGCGTGCCGCTGATTGGGCTTGACACACCCACCACGAGCGCATGCCTGCGCCAGCAGCCGACTCTTAATCTCTACGACCAGGAGCGCGTCACGCCGCTGCTGCCCGACCACAGCGCATACATCATCTACACCTCCGGCTCCACCGGCAGGCCCAAGGGAGTCGTGGTGACGCACGGCAGCCTCAGCAACCTGTTCTTCTGCCATCTCACCGAACGGTTCACACCGGCCCGTCAGGCCAACGAGAACCAGCCGCTGCGGATTGGCCATACCGCCTCGTTCGCCTTTGATGCGTCGTGGGACCCGCTGCTGTGGCTGTTGGATGGGCACGAGCTGCATGTCGTCGACGAAGAAACCAGCCGCGATCCGCAAGCGCTGGTGGAGTACATCGCCACGCAGCGGATCGACTATCTTGATTGCACGCCGTCCTTTATGCAGCAGCTTATAGCCTGTGGCTTATTCGCAGACGAGCGCCGCAAGCCTCAGATCGTTGTGGTGGGTGGCGAAGCGACCTCGGAGTCGCTCTGGAATGAGCTGACGGCGATTGCCGGCACTACGAGCTACAATCTGTACGGCCCGACCGAATACACCGTCGACGCGTATCTCTGGCAGGCCGATCTTGAGCAGCCGCTGGTTGGTCATGCGATCGCCAATACGCGGCTGTATCTGCTGGACGAGCAGGGCGAGCTGGTGCCACCGGGCGTGGTTGGCGAGCTGTGGATCGCAGGCGCGGGATTGGCGCGCGGCTATCTCAACCGCCCGGACCTGACCGCCGAGCGCTTCCAGCCGGATCTGTTTGGTGCACCCGGCACGCGTCGCTACCGCACGGGCGACCTGGCGCGCTGGCGGCGGGATGGGACGCTGGACTTTCTGGGGCGGGCGGATGCGCAGGTGAAAGTGCGGGGCTTCCGCATTGAGCTGGGCGAGATCGAGGCCGTGCTACGACGACAACCGCAGGTAGCGCAGGCCGCTGTGCTCGTGCGCGAAGACCGGCCCGGCGATCAGCGGCTGGTCGCGTATGTGGTCGAGAAGAACCGAGAACCTAGAACCCAGAACCAAGAACTGGCACCAGAACAGAGAACCAAGAACCAAGAACAAACAGATACGGAACTTCCCCCTTCGCCTGCCGCAGCGGGAGAAGGGGGCGCGGGGGATGAGGGCCAAGATCAGGCCCTGTCCCACCAGTTGCTCACGAGTCTCCGCCAGCAGTTGCCCGAGTACATGGTGCCGACGGCGATCGTGGTGCTCCAAGCGCTGCCGCTGACGCGCAACGGCAAGCTGGATCGCAAGGCACTGCCGGCACCGGAGCTGGAACGGAGCGCTGGACGCGGGCCGCGCACGCCACGCGAGGCAATTCTGTGCGAGATCATGGGCGAGGTGCTGGGCGTGGCGCAGGTCGGCATCGATGACAGCTTCTTCGAGCTGGGTGGCCACTCGCTGCTGGCGGCGCAATTGGTGGCGCGCGTGCGAGCGGCGCTGGATGTGGAGCTGCGCATCGGCACGCTGTTTGAAGCGCCCTCCGTCGCCGCGCTCGCCGAGCGGCTGGATGATGGACAAGCTGTGCGCCCGCCACTCCGTGCTGTTGTACGACCTGACCCGACTCCGTTCTCGTTTGCGCAGCGCCGCCTGTGGTTTCTCAGCCGCCTGGAAGGTGCGAGCTCAACCTACAATCTGCCGCTGGTACTGCACCTGTCTGGTGAGCTAGATCGTCGGGCGCTGGCTGGCGCGCTTGGCGATCTCGTCGCGCGCCACGAAAGCCTGCGCACGATCTTCCCCGACACGCGCGGCGTTCCCCAGCAGGTGCTGCTCGATGCTGACGTGGCGCGTCCAGCGCTCACCTGCGTCGAGATCTGCGCCGCAGATCTCGACGCAGCGCTGCGTGATGCCGCACGCTACAGCTTCGATCTGACCGCCGAGCTACCGCTGCGCGCCCAGCTGTTTGCCGTCGATCCACACACGCATGTGCTGCTGGTACTACTGCATCATATCGCGGGCGACGGCGCGTCGTTGGCACCGCTGGCACGCGATCTGGCGACTGCCTACGCCGCCCGCTGCGGAGGCGCGACTCCCGCCTGGCCAGACTTGCCGGTGCAGTACGCCGACTACGCGCTGTGGCAGCACGAGATCCTGGGCAGCGAAAGCGATCCCGACAGCTTGATCGCGCAGCAGCTCAACTTCTGGCGCGACACACTTCAGGAGCTGCCGGATCAGCTTGATCTGCCGACCGATCATCCGCGTCCATCGGTTGCCAGCTATTGCGGCGATACCGTAGCGGTCGCGATTGCGCCGGAGCTGCACGGGCGGTTGCTTATGCTGGCCCGTGAAAGCGGCACGACGGTTTTTATGGTGCTGCAATCGGCGCTGGCGGCGCTGCTGACGCGGCTGGGTGCCGGAACCGACATTCCGCTCGGGGCGCTGGTCGCGGGCCGCTCCGACGCGGCGCTGCACGATCTGATCGGCTTCTTCGTCAATACATTGGTCCTGCGCACCGACACATCGAATAATCCCAGCTTCCGCGACTTGTTGCGCCGTGTTCGTGACACGGATCTGGCGGCCTTTGCCCATCAGGAGCTGCCCTTTGAGCGGCTGGTCGAGGCGATCAATCCCACACGATCGCTGGCGCGCCATCCGCTGTTTCAGGTGCTGTTTGTTTTTCAGAACACCGCCTCGGCGGTCCTGGACATGCCCGGCCTGACCGCCAGCCTTGAGCCGCTGCATATCGGCGCGGCCAAGTTCGATCTTTCGCTCAATCTTGACGAGCGCCGCAGCGCGGACGGCACGCCGCTCGGTATTCGCGGCTTTATCGAGTACAGCACGGATCTTTTTGAGCGCGCCACGGTAGTTGCGATCGCGGCGCGGCTCCTGCGCTTGCTGTCCGCCGTGGTCGCCGATCCCGAACAGCCGATCGGCCAGATCGAGATCCTGACCGCTGAGGAGCGCCAGCGCTTGCTGGAAACCTGGAATCCAACGATCGAGCCGCAACCGGCGACGACGATCACCGCGCTGTTCGAGGCGCAGGTCGCGCGCACACCGCAGGCCATCGCGCTCAACGATCCCGAGGTGCGGCTGAGCTATGCCGAGCTGAACGCGCGGGCCAATCGGCTGGCGAGGCTGCTGCGGACGCAGGGCGTCGGTCCCGAGCAGGTGGTGGCGCTGTGTCTGCCGCGCGGGGTGGATCTGGTCGTGGCGCTGCTGGCGGTGCTCAAGAGCGGCGCG
>JAFAYS010001069.1 GCA_019240175.1 Chloroflexota bacterium
GGCGTGACGTAGAGCAGCGCGCTGATCACGAGCAAGCCGACGCCCTGCGGCACGTTTTGCAGGCCCCAGCCCAGCATCGCCGAGCTGCCGAGCGTAAACAGCAGCAGCAGCCAGAGCACGGCGACCAGCCCCGGCTCGTGCCAAAGCTTCCGCCGCTCCGTCTGCCCAGCGACTTGTTCCATGGCTGGCGCTCTTTCTAAGCTGCTTTCCAACTCCACCGCGCCGGGATATGCACACTGCCCCATCGCTCGGCGATGGCGCTGGTCTGCACAACAAACGAGTACATCCGCTCATGATGATCGAACGGATGCGCCATAGTCGTATCGTAGATCGCCGCCGTCAGCACGTAGCTGCCCGACAGCAGCGGTAGCTCGTCGATCGTATAGTCCACGTAGCCGCGACCGCGCACACGGCCCAGCGACAGGCCACCAAAGCGCGTGTTCGGGCCGTTGATGTGAAAGCCGCTGGCATGGTGGAGCGCCAGACCAAAGACCGGATCGTCGACCGGCTCGTGAGCATCGTAGTAGACGCGTACCGTCAACGGATCGCCGGTCTGAAAGGCGCTCGCCTCGTGACCGTGAGCGTCCAGGAACATCACCCGCGTAATCTCGATCTCACGGCTGCCCCAGCGATTGACTGGCCCAGTCGGCTCCTCCGTCGGCGGCTCCGGCTCCAGGACTTCGCTCTGGCGCTCGTCCTCAGCCACCAGTTGTTCGCGCTCCGCTTCCAGCCGCTCGCGCTCGGCCAGCCGCTCACGCTGCAAACGCTCGTACTCTTGCGCGTTGGTCTGGCGCAGATACGCGTCGATCGTCGAGACCGGATCGCCCGCCGCTTTGAGCACGCCGTGGTCCAGCCAGATCGCCGAGGTACACAGGTTGCGCACCGAGTCCAGGCTGTGCGACACGAACAAGATCGTGCGGCCCTCCTGGCGAAACTTGTACATGCGCTCCATGCACTTGCGCTGAAAAGCCTCGTCGCCGACCGCCAGCACCTCGTCGGTGATGATAATGTCGGGATCGACCGCCGTCGCGATCGCAAAGCCCAGCCGCATGTACATGCCCGATGAGAAATGCTTGACCGGCGTGTCGATGAACGGCCCCAGCTCGGCAAAGTCGATGATGCCGTCGACGCGGCGCTGCATGTCGGCGCGGCCAAAGCCCAGCAGCGAGCCGTTGAGATAGATGTTGTCGCGGCCCGTCAGATCCGGGTGAAAGCCTGAGCCCAGCTCAAGCAGCGCCGAGACCCGCCCGCGCACACGCACGCTGCCGCTGGTCGGCTCAAGAATGCGCGTGATCAGCTTGAGCGTCGTGGACTTGCCCGAGCCGTTATGCCCCACCAGACCCAGCGTCTCGCCGGCGGGCAGCGTAAAGCTAACATCGCGCAGCGCCCAGAACTTCTCGGTCTCGCCGCGCGGACGCAGCAGATTGACCATTCGCTCTTGAAACGAGTTGCGCTTCTCACGATGCAGCGTAAATTGTTTCGAGACGTTTTCGAATTCGATACTATTCATAGAATACAGAACAAAAGAACAAAGAAACAAAAGAACAAGACCCAAACGGTATCTAGAGCACAAAACAAATACTTATTTTGTTCCCTTGTTCGCTTGTTCCTTTGTTCCCCTTTAGATCTCCTCACCAAACCGCCCGCTGTAGCGATGGAACACATACGATCCAAGCGCCAGAATCACCAGCGCCGTCAGCAGCGTGCGAAACACGCCGTCAAGTGCGGGCAGACCCGGCACCGGCACCAGATTCTTGGTCTGTCCGTACAAAATATCCCGGTAAAAATCCACAATCGACGCCATCGGATTCAGCCAGCGCACCAGCTTGGCCTGCATCGGCGTCGCGATCTGCTCTAGCGAGAAAAAGACCGGCGTCAAAAAGATCCACAGCTGGATCAGAATATCGATAATATGCGTCGTATCGCGGAAAAAAACCGCGATCGTCGAGAGCAGCAGCGACATGCCGATCAAAAAGATCGTCTGGATGATGATGATCACCGGCAGAAAGGCGAAGGTCCAGGAAAAGTTGATCTCGCCCAGCGTGTACCACTGCACACCGGCCATCACCAAAAACATCACCGGCAGCGCGAAAATATAGTTGACCAGGTTGCTCAGCACAACCGTGATCGGCAGAATCTCGCGCGGGAAATAGACCTTTTTGACCAGATTCGAGTTGTCGAGGATCGAGCGCATGCCGCCGCTGACCGCTGTGACCGCGAAGTTCCAGGGCAGCAGCGCCACGATCAAAAAGACCGGATACATCTTGATGTCGTTCATCAGCAGCAGGCTAAACACCAGCCAGAAGATCAGCATCATCAGCAGCGGATTCAGCAGCGACCAGATGTAGCCCAGCACCGAGTTTTTATAGCGCGCCTTGAGATCGCGACCAACCATGTTGCGGATCAACTCGCGATAGTTCCACAGCTCCTGAAGCTTCGTCAGAATACCGACCTGGCGATCGATCAGCACCGTGAGCAGCCCGCCGATCAGCCCGACCACACCCGCGATCGAGAGTTTGAGCAGGCCGTAGTTCGATACCACTGTGGCCGCCGCCGGACGCTGCCCGACAAACGCCGGAGCGCTGGAATACACGTCAAAGCTGGTGCCGTACTGCCGATACATATAGCCCGTCAGCGAGCGCACCGCGTTCAAGGTGCTGATCGCGCCACGCGCCCGCTCACGTGCATCGGTGCGCTCAGCCTCGGTGCCGGCGCTGCGCTCGGCCTGCTGGGCCTGGCTCAGATTGATCTCGGTCCGCTCGATCAGCACTTCAAGCGCCCGCGTCAGCGATTGGCGCTGCGGGTCGGTCAGCACCGCGATCGAGGAGCTGCCCTGCTGCGGCACGATATTGTCGAGCGCCTGAGTCAGCAGCAGCCGGCGCAGCAGCTCGTGTTCGGTTGCCAGCTCGGGATTGGCTGGACTCGCGCCGGCGGCATTCTCGCCGCTCAGCAGCACCGCGTGATACTCGTGGCCCAGCAGCGCGCGCAGCGTCTCGGTGCCAGAGATCGCGTACAGGCGGCGGGTCAGGCCCTCGGCGGCGCGGCTGGCGATCTCGGGCGCGACTGCGGCATCCAGCGAGTAGGCCGTAATCGCGATCTGTCCAGCCGCAGGATACGCGTATTCCAGGCCGCGTCGCCCCAGATCTTCGAAATTCAGACGCAGCACGCCGCCCAGATTTTCCTGCTGCTCACGCAGCGCCGGGCTCGGCGTGCCCTCGTTGAGCAGCGCGGGAAACGCCGCCGGATCGAATTGGACCACCGACTGCGCGGCATAAAACGTTGGCTGGCGCACCACCGAGGGCAGCGCGATCAGCACCGCCGACAAGCCGGCCAGCAGCACCATCAGCCAGTGCAGCACCCAGACGCGCATCGAGAGCACGCGCCGGTCTTTGTAGTTGAGCGTTGCTACACGGGCCATGATGACTCCTTCGTCGCTTGAGCGGGCGCGACCTGTGCCGACTCACGACTGAGTGTGATTGTGCGGGTTTGGCCGCGCTTCAGATCCAGGATCAGCGTCGTGCCGCTCGCCGTCGCCGCCTGCCCATCGACCGCGACTTGACTCGGCGCGAAGGGCAGCGTTAGCGTGACAGCCGTGAGATCGTGATCACTGCGGTTGCGCACAGTAAACTCGTAGCTCGGCGTTTCCGTCTTGACCTCGACGCTCACCTGGCGAATATCCTTGGCGTACTGCACAATCTCGGGCACCGGCGCGATCCAGAAGTCCTGTCGCGCCGCGTCGATCGCCGACTGCCAGGCTTCAATCTGAGCCGGCGACGTGACCTCCTCGGTATGCGCCCACACATCGATCGCGCCCTCATTGAGCAGCGCTGTCTGCATCTGGTTCAGCACCGCATCGCGTGACTCGGGCGTGAGATACACATCGCTGATCACGGCGATCTCGGGCTGAGCAGGCACACGGCGCAGCGCATAGCCGGATCGATCGGCTAGAAACGAGCGGCGGAAGTCGGGATTCCAGACCGTGCGCGTCACCGAGCGAATGCCTTCACGGGCCAGCACCTGCCAGCTATCGAAGCGCATGCCATAGCTGCTGCTCCACGGAAAGGCCAGGCTGGTCGCGGGCGACACGTCGCGCTCTTTGGCAACCTGCTTCCAGGCCGCAAAATCGGCGCGCCAGTCTTCGGGCTTGACGTAGGTTCCGGCGAAGTGCGAAAACGTGTGGCTTTGAATATCCTGTCCTGCCGCCAGCAGCGTCGCGATCTGCGAGCCGAAATACCAGGCTGGTGCCTCGGCCTCGCGCTTGTGCGGGTCGTCGACAAACCACGACTTCGTTTGCCACTGGTTGGTGCGCCAGTTGTGGCCCGGCTCGGTATTAGCCCACTCGTAGACCGGATTGTCCATGAACTCGCGGCGCTCGGTGTTACCGGTCAGGAAGTTATAGCCGTTCGTGTAGAAGGTTGCGCGGATATTGTGGGGCGCGAAGAGCTTCAGCACCTGCTCGGCACCCTCGCGCATCCGCAGGCCGCGCGTCGTCGGGTCGGCGTCGACGTCCGGCTCTTCCACGCTACGACTGTGGATCAGCCCGCCCATCGCGGTCTCGTAGTCGAACGAGAATGCCAGCGCCGCACGCTTGCCCTCGGGCCACGGCGCGACCCGCACGCCCAGCTGGCCCATGCTCAGATCGGCAACGTAGATGCGGTCGTCGGAGGCCGGATGGATCGAGATCCAAAGCTGCGTAGCATCGGCGGGCGCAATACCCGAGGCCGAGATCAGACCCCAGCTCAACGACGGCACCTCTTGCCAGCTGCCGCGCGTCACCTCAAAATCAATGCCGTCGGCGTCACGCCAGTGAAACAGCACGCGAGTTTTAGTCGCCGACGGACTATCGCTTAACGCACGAAACGCCACACGGTACTCCACTCCGGGCCGCGCGGCGATGTACGGACTGATCAGCGAATTATTGGTTCCCAGGATCTGCACCGATTGGCCTGTATCTTTGACGACTGTCGTAGATGTAATGATCTTAACGCCAGGCGCGGCGCTCGTCCAGCCATCGGGCAATCCGTTGCCATCCGTATCTTTTGAAAAATCGTTATTTGGCAGAATATTCGGGCCAGTGATCGTCAGCGGCGTCTGGCTGCGCGCCTGTCGCAAACCATAGAGGCCGGCAGCCACCGCCAGCACCGCCACTGTCACAATCGCGCCCCACAAACCCCAGCGGCGTATCACGTTTATCCCTCACAAAACCGCTGTATTCTAGCATAGCGCATTTGGCGTGGCAAAAGATCGCACTGACAGTTGCCTGACGGCAGGCGGGCGACGGTGCTCTGGAGCAGCAAAAATATGTTAGCCTAGGCCTGCATCCACAAAGCGGCATATGAATCGAAATAGCGAGGTTATCTATGCATACCGTTCTATCAAAAGATGGCACGCCGATCGCGTTCGATCGCTTGGGCGCTGGGCCGATCCTGATTATGGTTGGCGGCGCGCTCCAACATCGCGCGCTCGATCGTGTCATCGGGCAGCGGGCGGCGGTGCTGGCCCAGCACTTTACCGTGATCCAGTACGATCGTCGCGGGCGCGGCGATAGCGGCGACACGTCGCCGTACACGGTTGAGCGAGAAATTGACGATTTGGAGGCGGTGATCGACGGTGTTGGCGGCGCGGCCCATGTGCTGGGAATGTCCTCGGGCGGCGCGCTGGTGCTGGCAGCAGCCGAGCGGCTGAGCGCGAAGCTGAAGCAGATTGCGCTCTACGAGGTGCCCTACAATGACGAGCCGGCAGCCTGGGCGTCGTGGGAGCGCTTTGCCGTCGAGCTGCGCGCCTTGCTGGCAGATGATCGTCGCGCGGATGCCCTGGTGCTGTTTATGCAACAG
>JAFAYS010001076.1 GCA_019240175.1 Chloroflexota bacterium
GTCGAAGTTATTGAGCAAGTATTGCATAGCGTTAAACAGTGCATCAAAGCCGCTACGAGCTGACGACCGGCGTATTCGCGCGCCGCAGCACATGCTGCATCGTATCAAAAGAAAGCTGCCCGACCACCTGCTGCCCGTCGACCACCGCTAGCGAGTCGGTGCCGGCGCTGAGCAGCATGGAAAGTGCCGAGCGCAGATCGTCCTCGACGTTGATGCGCGGACCGCCCGCGCCATCTTGTCGGGACGCATCGGCGGCGCTGATCACGCTCTTGACCTTGATCAGGCTCAGATGGCGCAGCATATCGTCGGCGTTGACCAGCTGGCCCACAAAATCGTCGGCGGGCTGCGTCAAGATCTTGAGCGGCGTGTCGAACTGGATGATATGGCCTTTGCGCATCACAATGATCTTATCGGCCAGTCGCAGCGCCTCGTCGACGTCGTGGGTCACAAACATGATCGTCTTGCGCAGCTTGCGCTGGATCGACAGCAGCTCGTCTTGCAGGCGCGTGCGCGTAATCGCGTCGATCGCACCGAACGGCTCGTCCATCAGCATGATCTCGGGATCGGCTGCCAGCGCCCGCGCAATGCCCACGCGCTGCTGCTCGCCGCCCGAAAGCTGGCGCGGAAAGCGCTTGCGATAGTCGCGCGGCAGCCCGATCAGATCCAGCAGCTCGTCGATGCGTGGATTGATGCGCTCCTGCTTCCAGCCCAGCAGTCGCGGCACCACCGCAATATTATCTTCGATGCGCATGTGAGGAAACAGACCGGTCTGCTGGATCACATAGCCGATCTGCCGCCGCAGCGCCGTGACGGGCACCTGCGACACATCCGAGCCATTGACCAGCAAACGACCGCCGGTCGGCTCGTACAGCCGGTTGATCATCTTGAGCAGCGTGGTTTTGCCGCAGCCGGACGGTCCCAGCAGCACGATGAACTGGCCCTGCTCCACGGAGAACGAACAGCGATCGACCGAGGGCGAGGCCGCGTTGGGAAACTGCTTCGACACATCCTCGGCGACAATAGCAAATGTGTTGGTCATAAGCTCGCCAAGCAGCGCAAAAGGCGTGACAGTCGCTCCACTGCCACGCCTTTCGAACGCCTCAATTATTTGAGTAAGCCCTGCTCGGTCAAGAACTGCTTGGCGACATCCGCCGGCTCTTTCTTGTCGGGGCCGTCCACGGCGTAGTTGAGATTGGCCATGGTCTTGGCGTCCGCCAGCTTGGGAGCCAGCGCATTGAGGATCTCGGCGATCTGCGGGTTGGCGCTCAGCGTATCCTGGCGGATCACCGGCGCAACCTGGTAGGGCGGATAAAACTGCTTGTCGTCTTCCAGCAGCGCCAGGTCCAGGCCGCCGATCTCGCCGTCGGTGCTGAACGCGACAACCACGTCGATCTCGCCATTGGTGAGCGCGCCGTAGCGCAGCGATGGATCGAGCTGCTTGTTGTCTTTGAACTGGAAGCCGCCGTACGCGCCCTGCAAGCCCTTCACGCCATCCTCACGCTCGAAGAACTCGGCGGGACCGCCCAGGATCAGCTCGCTGGCCTTCTGCGATAGATCCGAGTAGGTCTTGATGCCCAGCTCATCGGCGCGGGCCTTGGTCATCGCCAGCGCCTGGTTGTTCTCGAAGGGCGACGGGTCGAGCCAGGTGATCTGGAACTGCTTCTCGTACTCGCTCTTGACGGTGTTGAAGATCGCCTGACGATCTTTCTGCGCGGGCAGCTTGAGGATCGCTTGCAAGCCCGTGCTGGTGTACTCGGGATACAGATCGATCTCGCCGTTCTTCAGTGCCTCGTGGGCCACAGCCTCGCTGGCCAGGCCAAAGTTTTCCTCGACGGTGAAGCCATTGGCTTCAAGCAGCTGCTTGTACATCTCGCCAAGCAGGAACTGTTCGGTGAAGTTCTTGGAGCCGACTTTGATCGTTGTGCCGCCACCGGCTGCGGGCGAGGCTGCCGCGCTACCTGCGGGTGATGCGGCGGCGCTGCCTGCGGGCGAGGCCGCAGGCGATTGTTCTGTTGTTGTCGAGGTTTGTGAGGTTGCCGTACCGCCGGTCGCGCCGTCAGTGGTCGTAGTGGTCTGTCCACAGGCGGTGATAATGAAGGCAAGGACGAGCAACAGGCCCAGAATGCGGGGCCACGAACCTTTGTTTTGCATGGAAGTACCTCTCATACGAGCTAGAAGTGCCAGATCGATTATCTGGCAGAGACGGACGCCGCGCGCTGCACTCCGGCCAGGAGCGCATCGGCCAAAAGTGCCAGCAGCGCAATCGGGATCGTGCCGGCCAGCGTAATGCCCAGGTTATTGACGGCAAACCCGCGCTGGATAAACTCGCCGAGGCCGCCGCCCGCGATGTACGCAGCCAGCGAGGCACTAGCGATCACCTCGATCGTTGCAATTCGCACGCCAGCAACCAGCACCGGCAGCGCCAGCGGAAACTCGACCGCGCGCAGCACCTGCGGAGCCGCCATGCCCATGCCGTAGGCTGCCTCGATCACCGCGCGGTCCACGGAGCGAAAGCCGGCGTAGGTGTTGATCAAGATCGGTGGGCAGGCCAGCACCGTCAGCGCGATCAGCGAGGGCCGAAAGCCGATGCCGAGATAGGGCAGGGCTAGAAAGAGCACGGCCAGGCTGGGTACCACCCGCAGCGCGTTGGCGATATTGATCACCGACTGCGCGACAACTCGTCGCTTGGCCGCCCAGACGCCGAGCGGCACACAGATCAGCAGCGCGATCGCCAGCGCCGTCAGGCTCAGGCGCAGATGCTCGACCAGCGCCTCGCCAAAAGCCGATTGATTGTCAAGAAAGTAGGTGTATGCTCCCCGTAGCTCGTCCATAGCCTCCACACCGCATGATCTCGGATCCACCATACAAGAGTGCGCCGTCAAGCTAGGGGGTTTGAAGGTCGCCTCCGTCTCATGCTGCTGCTGGCGGCAGAGCGCGTGGACGAAGTGCAGCGTTGGTTGCGCACCCAACATCCTTTACATCATAGCACTATTCCGCAACCGCACACCGAAATCGACAGAGAGTTGAAAGGAAAGTTTGTGGCCCTCACCCCTGTCCCTTCGGGCGAACAAAAGAACAAGGGAACAAGGGAACAAGCAGGCCTCATCTCCCCTCGCCCCCTTCCCCAAACCTCGCCGGGCTTCCGCCTCCGTTGCGGCAGGCGAGGGAAATTTGGGCGCAGCAAGCAGGCCCTTACAGATTCTTCCCCAGTTCTAGGTTCTGGGTTCTAGGTTCTCCGTCCTTCGCTACGGCACTTGCAGCACGATCTTGCCGAAGTTGGCGTTCGTCTCCATGTAGCGATGCGCCTCCGCCGCGTCCTTGAGATCGAAGACACGATCGATGATGGGCCGCACGCTGCCCTGTTCCAGCAGCGGCACTACCTGGCGTGCGAAGGCCTGCGTGACGGCCAGCTTTTCTTCCAGCGGTCGCGCGCGCAGCGTTGTACCAACGACATGCAGCCGCTTACCCATGATCATTCCCAGATCGACCTCGGCTTTGGCCCCACCCATCAGCCCGATCAGCACCAGACGGCCACGTAGTGCGAGGGCTTTTAGATTATCGGTAAGATAGGCGCTGCCGATGAAATCCAAGATCACATGCACACCGGCATTAGCAGTGTGCTCTGCGACTCCAGCCGCCCAGTCGTCGGCGCTCAGCCCAACGTCCAGGCCAAGCTCGCGCGCAGCATCCAGCTTCTGTGCCGTACGCGCCGTGCCGATACTCGTGCCGCCCGTCGCGCGGATCAACTGCACGGCGGCGGTGCCCACGCCCGAGCCTACCGCATGTACCAGCACGCGCTCGCCGGGAACAAAGCCACCCTGCGTAAACAGGGCATCGTGAGCCGTCATAAACACTTCGGGAACGGCAGCCGCCTCGATCCAATCAAGATTTCCCGGGATCGCCACGGCCATGCGCTCGGTCGTGAGCACATACTCGGCGTAGCTGCCAC
>JAFAYS010001171.1 GCA_019240175.1 Chloroflexota bacterium
GGTGAATTCTCGCCGCTCTGGGCCGGCCAGAACGCCAGCGGCTGCCAGGCGATCGCCGCCGCCGATCTGACCCGCGCCCTGGCCGACGGCCTCTAGCCTGGATTGGCCGGTGTTGGCCCTGACAGCGTGGCCGCGCGCCTTAAGCGCAGCAGATGCATCACCGCCACCACGATCAGCAGCACGATGCCGACCGCATCCGAGCGCGGATCGGCGTAGAGCAGCGCCAGCCCCGCCAGCCCGGCTACGACGCGCTCCACGGCGTTAGCCTGCTTGACCAAATAGCCGCCAAAGGCGATCGCCAGCGCGCCGACCGCGATACAGGCCGTGAAGCAGGTCCAGGCGATTGACAGCGGATCGCCCAGCACGCTGAGACCGCCGCTGCCGTTGTCGCCCAGCAGCAGCAGACCCGCGCCCTGTGGACTCAGCGTAAACATGAACGGCACCAGAAAGGCCGGCAGACAATATTTCCAGGCAAACATTGTGGTTTTAAACGGATTACCACCGGTGAGCGCCGCCGCCGCAAAAGGCGCAAGCGCCGTTGGCGGTGAAACATCGGCCAGCACCGCGTAGTAGAACACAAACATGTGCGCCGCCACCTCGGGCACGCCGATGCCGCGCGGCCCGCTGAGCGCGGGAATGATCATCACCGCCGCGATGATGTACGAGGCCGTGACAGGCACCGCCAGGCCCAGCACCCAGATCGCCAGCGCCGCGAAGAGCACCGTGAGCAGCGGCACGCCGCCCGACAGCTGCACGATCAGGCCGGAGATCTTCAAGCCCAGCCCGGTCAGCGTCACGATCGAGACGATAATGCCCGCGCAGGCGGTCGTCGCCGCCACCGAGAGCGCACCCTTGCCGCCGGCCTCAAGCGCCAGCAGCAGCCGGCTATCTTCATCCTCGCTCGCTTGTCCGGTCAGTCCCGGCGACGCCACACCCTGCGCGTTTTCGCCAGCGCCGGCTGCCGCTCTGGGCGCGCGACCCAGCCGCCGGTAGGCCACCAGCCCCGCCGCGATCGCCGCCGTGACCATCATGCCCCAAAACAGCGCGATCGAAAGCTGGGGCTGAAGCTGTGCCGGCGTGCGCATGATCTGCGGCAGCGCGATCGCCAGCAGCACAACCGACACCAGCGCGCCGACCGCCAAAGCTCTGCGCGAGGTCAGCCGCGTCTCAGGGCGCAGGAAACTTAGCGCAAAGGCCGCCACAATCGCGAAGAAGACCGCGCGAAACGGCGTCAGGCCTAGCGCCAGCAGGATCACGATCACAAAGAGCGAGCTAAAGTGGTAGCCGTAGCGCGCCGTCAGCTGCCACAGCGGCAGCGTATCGATCACGACCGCGCGCGTCTGCATGCGTCGCGAATCCGCCTCGACCATCAGCAGGCACGACAGGTAGTAGAGCAGCGTGGGCACCGTCGCGTAGATCAGCACCTGCAAATACGAAACGTCGAGATACTCGGCGATCAAGAAGGCTGCCGCGCCGAGCGTGGGCGGCGACAACAGCGCGCCGATGCCAGCCGCCGACAAAATGCCGCCCGCCACATTGCGATCGTAGCCGGCCTTTTTCAGCATCGGCCAGGCGAGCGAGCCCAGCGTCACGGTAGTTGCCACGCCGCTGCCGGAGACCGTGCCCAGCAAAAAGCCCGCCGCCGTGACGGTACGGCCTGGCCCGGCCCCACTCCGCGAGCGGCCCAGCGCGGCAAACGACCAGTCCAGGAAAAATTTGCCCGCGCCGCTGTATTCCAGCACCGCGCCATAGATCGTAAACAGAATAATAAAGGTGGCGGCCACATCCAGCGGCACGCCGAAAACGCCTTCCAGCGTCAGGTAGTTCTGGCCGATGATGCGCTGCAAACTATAGCCGCGATGATCGAATGGTCGTGGCATGGATGGCCCGAAGTAGGCGTAGATCAGAAAAAGCCCGGCGGTGATCGGCAGCACCCAGCCGGTCGTACGGCGCGTCGCTTCCAGCACCAACAGGATCATCAATCCGCCCATGGCTAGCTCGGTCGGCGTCGGGAAGATCACGCGATCCAGCGCCGCCGCGTAGTTTTGAACAAGATAGCCCAGGCTGATCACGGACAGCACGCCGAGCACAATGTCGGAAACGCCCATGCGCTGGCGGTCGCGCTTCAACAGCGGGTAGAACAAAAACGTGAGCACCAGCACAACCATCAAGAACGTCGCGCGGTACACCTGCGTGGTGATGCTAAACTGCGTGCCGTAAAGCGCATACACCGCCAGGCCCGCCGCCAGCACGCCCGCGATTGTGCGCCACATGCCGCTCAGCTGCCGCACCTGCGACTCAGACTCGTATTCTTCGATGATCTGGCTGCGCTGCTCCTCGCTGATCAGATCCTCAGTGGTCAATCTCGGCTGCGAGGCATCGTCTGTTTGGGTCATGGGCTGCTCCTGCTGCGAGGGCTAGCGGCAGCCCAACGTGCTGGCTATCGCCAAAGGTTGGGCTGCCCACGATCCGCCTTAAGCCGCCTACTGGCTCGGCCACACACCTTTTTCCTGGAAAAAGCGGATCGCGCCGGGGTGGAACGGGATCGACGATCCTTTGACCGCCGCTTCCAGGCTCAGCTTTTGCGCCTCCGGGTGGATGCCTTTGACCTCTTCCAGGTTATCGAAGAGCGTTTTGAGGATATCGTAGGCCAGCTGCTCGTTCATGTTGGCGTTCACAAACAGGATATTGTTGATGCCGATGCCGGGAATATCCGCGTCGAAGCCGGCATAGGTACCGCCCGGCAGCGCGAAGTTGGTGTAGACCGGGCCGTACTTTTCGGACAGCTGCGGCACTAGCTCCGCCGTCGGCAGGAACTTGACCGTCAGGCCGGGCGTCGCCACAAGATCTGTCACCGCCGACGTGGGCAGCCCGCCGATCCAGAAGAAGGCATCGATCTTTTGGTCCTTCATCGCCGCCACCGACTCGGCCACACTCAGGTTGTCGCGGGTGATGTCGGACTGCGGATTCAAGCCACCGGCCTCGATCAGGCGATCGGCGGCGTCTTCGGTGCTGCTACCCGCCGAGCCAACCGAGACGCGCTTGCCCTTCATATCGGCGATCGAGTTGATGCCGGAGCTTTCCAGCGCGATCACGTGCAGGAAGCTGGGATACAACACCGCTAGCGTACAGGCCGGCACTTTGCCGGTCGACTCGTACGACGCCTGGCCCTGCAACGCATCGTAAGCTGAGTCTACCGTCGACAGGCCGAGATCGGCGTCGCCCGCCTGGATCAGCTTCATATTATCGACAGAGCCGCCGGTCACCTCCGCCGTCGCCTCGGTATCCGCCAGACGCTCGGTCAAAATCCGCGCGATGCCGCCGCCGTACGGGTAGAAGACGCCGCCCGTGCCGCCGGTGCCGACCACCAGACGCCTGGGTGTCGGCGGTGCCTCGCTGCTGGCCGCCTCGGGCGTGCAGGGCTCCTGGTAGCCCACAGCTCCGCCAGCCGGGCTAGCCAATGGCGCTGCGCTCGCGCTCGCCGATGCCGCCGCGCTGGGCGCTGGTGTTTCTGGCGCGGGTGAAGCTGAGGCGCTGCCGCTGGCCGTCGTTGTCGATCCGCTGGATTCGGTCGTGGCGTCTGGCTGGCCACAGGCGGAGAGGATCAAAGCGAGGAGTGTGAGCAGGGCCAGCGTTCGAGTGGGGAACTGACGCATCGATGAACCTCCTTGTCCCGGTGAGACGCACTGAAGTTCAAGAGGGGTGGTAGTACGAGTGTAACACAGTTTATTGACCGCATGTGTTGCGCGGTCGGCGTAGAATATACCGGGCTTTTACTTGTGCTCAGCGCGCTTACGGCCCGGCTTGCACGACAAACGGCAGATATTGTTCGCGCTGCATCAGCCAAACGCCCTCACGCTCGTAGGCTCCAATATCACAGCGGATCTGTCCACGACCATCGCCATCACGGGGCCGATCAACGCCGCGCTGATCGATAGTTGGGCAGCTTTGCGGGCTGCCAGTGTCAATCGCCGGGCTGCTCCGCAGCAGCGCGTGGGTCGGCGTGGGGCCGCCATTATCGCGCAAGGACTCCAGGTCAGGCGCAACATTTAGCAGATTGCCGGTAGTGGTGCCGGTGATCGCGCAGTCGCTGGTAGTCTGGATCAGGTTATAGCCCTGGGATACGTATTGTCCGGAACAATCGGCAGGCTGCCCACGATCATCTGTATTACCAGCGATCAGCGTGTTGAGCAGCGTGACCTCACCGCTCCAGTTGTCGATGCCCGCGCCACGTGGTCCATGCTCTGGACTGTACGCGACGAGGTTCGCGCTGATCGTCGTGCTACTTAGCTCGATCCGACCGCGCCAATTCCAGATCCCGCCGGATGTGCTTCCACCAAGACCGCCACCCTCGGCTCCCGTACTATTGCCGCTGATCGTGCTATTCGTGACCACGAGCCGGCCCAGATTAGCGATCCCGCCACCATAGCCACTACCGATGTATGCTCCACTCGCGAAATTCGCACTCACCGTGCTTCGATCGAGGGTTAGCTGTCCATCACTACCGTTCCAGATACCACCGCCGGCACCGCCGCCATCCATCATGGCGGTCGCGCGGTTCGTGCTGATCGTGCTCGTGCTGATCAGCATCTCGCCCTCATTCACAATCCCGCCACCAGAGGTGCTGTCGCGACCTCCCGCCGAGTTATTGACGATCAGGCTATTCGAGATCGTCGCGCTGCCGCTGCCCATGTTATAGATGCCGCCGCCCGCACTACTTAGACCGACCACGCCATTGGTATGGATGCTGCTGTCAGATAGATGCAGCGTGCCGGTTGAGAAAATCCCGGCACCAAACATCCCGAAATTCTCGCTGATATTGCTCCGAATCACGGTCAATGTGCCGATCGAAAAGATCCCGCCCCCAGCATTGGCTGTGTTCGTAGGCGCAACCGAGAAGCCAAGGCTGACAGTGTTGTCGCGAATTGTGCTCTCGATCAGCGTCATTGTTCCGCTGTTATAGATGCCGCCGCCAACCGGATAGGGCGGACCCGGCGGAACGTCGCCGTCCACGGTGTTGCCCGTCACGGTGCTTTTGATCAGCGTCGTTGTGCCTGCGTTGGTGATGCCGCCGCCGCTGTGATCGATTGCCAGACCATTGAGCACCGTAACATTGGCCAGAGTAAGCTCGGCACCAGGCCGCACGTCCAGCACACGATCCAGCTGTTGTCCATCCAGCAGCGCCGTCTCAGCCCCGACAACACTTAGCGTCAGGCTGCCCGCAATATCGAGGTCGCCGGTCAGGCCTGCATCATCATTTTGTCCCGCCAGGCTTAAGCTGTAGGTTGCCGCTTGCAGCTCGATCACATCATCCGCGCTGCCTGCCGCACACGCATCCACGGCGCTATCCAGGTTCGTCGCGCGAATGGCCTCGCGCAAGGAACAATCGCCGTCGGTATTCAGCTCGTCGTCGGTGGTGGTGACGGTCACGACTGCATCAAGGAAGCTGGGACGAGCCAGCGCCGGC
>JAFAYS010000066.1 GCA_019240175.1 Chloroflexota bacterium
TCTATAGTGCCGGATCGTTCGTGTACGTGTTGGGAGCAGGGCTGCACATCCTGGACGCCAGCGATCCTGCGCGGCCACGTCTGCGCGGCTCCTATCCAGGGCCGGTTAACGATGTCCAGGTCGCCGGCAATCTGGCCTATATTGTCACAAACAACTCACTCCAGATCCTCAATATCGCCAATCCTGATGCGCCGACGCTCCTGAGCAGCCGCTCCACCATCATTGATCCGCAGGACATTCTGGTACGCGGCAATCTGGCCTATGTCTCCGGCACGAGCGATCTGGACATCTTTGATGTTTCGGACCCAGTTCAGCCTGGAATCGTTGGCCGCTATACACGCCAGTTTGCTGGGGGCACCGGCCTTGATGTCGCGGGCAACTTCGCGTATCTGACGTCGATAACCTGCGGCGTCACGTGCAGCGGAGCGCTGGAAATTGTGGATGTGAGCAATCCCAGCAATCCCACGCCGCGCGGCGTCTACCGGCAACTCGTTTCTAGCGTGAAGGTGCTGGGCAACCGTGCCTACGTGACCACTGACACAGTCGAGATCCTGGATGTCAGCGATCCTGATCAGCCGCAGCTCATCGACACCTACGATTCGCCGGGCCACGCTACAGAGTTGCAATTCCAGGCCGGCTATGCGTATATCGCGGATGGCTACGGGGGCGGACTGCATATCGCCGCTGTCACTAATCTCGGCGATTTGCAGTCACGCGCGACCTATAAAACAGCCGGCGAAACCACAGATTTGCATGTAGTGGCAAATAAGGTCTATTTGGCCAACGCGGACAGCGGCCTCAAGATCTTCCGTATCGATCCCTCGCTGTTCCCATCGAGCATCTTTGTACCGATCGTTTCTCAATAATCCCACCCGATGCAGCGGCAGCCATGGCGAACCACCACGGCTGCCGATCTTTACCTGGCGCTTGTTATTCGGGATTCGTCAGTTATAATTTTGCTATTCCACGATTTATCCTAGAAAGCAAGACCACCATGCCGCACCGACGCTTCCATCCGCCGCTCTTACTTGTTATTCTGCTCTCACTCTTCAGCATCCCGGCCACCTATCAACCGGCGCAGGCCATAACAGCCGTAGCTCAACCTGCCCAGAGGAGTGCCGCCACCACGAACTCGATTGGATTGGTGGGCAGCTACGGCGGCGCGCTCAAGAGTCTCGCCGCCAACGGCACCTGGCTCTACGCTGAGCACAGCGGCGGCGTAGCCGTCTTCGATGTCAGCGATCCCAATCAGCCTGTGCGGCGCGGCCATGTTCTGCTGCCTCACGCGCCCGAGATCGCGGCCTACGCCGACGGGATTGTCTATGTGGTGACAAGAATGTATCTTTATGCGATCGACGTCACCAATCCCGATCTGCCAGCCATTCGCGCCGCCTATGGCCTGAGCACCACCGGCGTCCACGTCACGACCTACGATCTTCAAATCGCCGGCAACTACCTGTACCTGCTTTACGACGATAACAACAACGATGCCATACGCGACCAGCTTCAGATCTTCGATGTGAACAACCCCGATCAGCTGAGTCCGCTCGGTATGCATGGCGAGACCGTGTGGCCTGATGGCGGAAGCATTGAGATTATCGGCGCGTTTGTGTATATTAATCGTGGCATCAATGGGCTGACAATTGTTAATGCGACCGATCCACGCCACCCGACGCTGCACCGCTATACCGGCGAGTTTGGCCGCCTCGGTGGTATGGAGCACGCCGGCGATCAGCTTTACACCGGCGATTTCGACGGTCGGCTCCAGATCTTCGACGTCAGCGATCCCGGCTTGCCCGTGCGGCTCGACATCTACACCCCGACCGGCTTTACGATTCAGAATTTCAAGCTACAGGGCGATAAGATCTATGTTTCGACTGCGGCGTATCCCAATCCGTATGATCTGTACATCCTCGACGTGAGCGATCTCGAACATATTACCGTGCTCGGCAGCTACCCCATCGGCCTGTATCCCGTGCGCCAGCTGCTGGTAGCCGACAACCTCGTGTACCTCAACAGTAACGATTACAGCTGGGACAACGCGATCCAGATCGTTGACGTCAGCAACCCGGCCATACCAGCCAGCCGCGGACGGATTCGTTCGCCGTACACGGCTGAGGGCGTGCAGGTGGTCGGGACAAACGCCTATATCCCGGCGAGGCAAGACGGCCTGGTTATCTTCGACGTCAGCGATCCGACCAAGCCGCGCCTGCGCAGCATCTTTGGACCAGCTGACGACTTCACTCCTGCGGTGTATGACGTACAGGTTGTCGATAATTTGGCGTACCTTGCTGCCGGTACCGTCTTCAAAATCGTCGACGTGAGCAACCCCGATAATCCCACGCTGCGCGCAGAGCTTACGCGCCAAGCGTTTCAACTCCACATAGCCGGCAACCGGGCCTATATCATCGGTAGCAACGAGTTCAGTATTCTTAACATCAGCGATCCCAGCAATCCTACAGTGATCGTCACACGCGATCTCAATAGCTCCTATTATCCCGGCTCCGACATTCAAGCGGTGGGAAATCGGCTGTTTGTTTCCGGCGGCATGTGTTCTGAAGGCTGCAAAGGCGGCGTCGAGATCTTCGACATCAGCGACGAGACCAATCCGGTCGTGATTGGTGCCGTGATCAGGCCTTTTGGTGACGTCGAGATCGTCGGCAATCTGCTTTATATTATGGGCGATCGCTTCCTGTACATCTACGACATCACGAATCCCGCGAGTCCCAGCATACGCCACGCCTGGCCGCTCCCCAACGGGGCGGAAGAGGTGGAGATCGTCGGGCAGTACGCCTACATCGTCGGCGGCTACCTGGGCGGACTTCAGATCGTTGATCTGAGCGTCCCAACCCAACCGAAGCTGCGCGCAACCTTCACGACCTCGGTCGCGTGGTTCGGCATCCGCCGCACTGCCGGCGTTCAGGTCGTCGGCGATCTGGCCTATGTCGCAGACGCCTACAATGGCCTGTACATCTTCCGCGTCGATCCCGCGCAGTTTCCGTCGAGTATCTTCGCGCCGATTGTCGGCAAAACCTTGTAGCGGTGTCGGGCGATCGTGCGATCGCCGCCCGTTTTTATTTGACGAAACGCCAATCTCCTGCCTACAATCGCTCCCTTGGCGCTCTACCCCCCAGGAAGCGAGTACCTGTGATTCACCGTCGACTCCGTTTGTTGGTTGTATTGATCGTGCTCGGCGCGCTCGTGAGCGTTCCCGCCATACATACGCGTGTCGCCGCGCAGCCACTCACCGCTGCCGCCACCACGCAAACACTTAAATTCGCCGGCAGTATTGGCGGCGCGCTCGATGCAGTTTCAGTCAACGGCTCACTGGCCTACATCGGCGAAGGAGCCAGTCTTTTGATCCTTGATATCAGCGATCCGGCGCAGCCTGTGCGTCGCGCGTACGTGCCGCTGCCGCAAAATCCCCGGGATATTCACGCGGCGGGATCGCTGGTGCTGGTCGCGCTGGGCGCTGACGGCTTCCAGATCATCGACGTGAGCAATCCCGATCAGCCGCTGCTGCGACGTAGCTATCGAACTTCCGGCTCCGTGCAGCAGGTGCAGATCAGCGGCAGCCGCGCGTATCTGATCGAAGAGCAAGACGCTGGCAAGCTCAGCCTCCACATCCTGGATCTGAGCAACCCTGACGCACCAATCTTTCGCGGCAGCTACAAAGGCCTGGAAGATGCCGAGGAGCTTCAGGTCGTCGGCAGCCTGGCCTATATCTCATCCAGCGCCAGGCAAGGCTTGCTGATTATTGATGTGAGCAACCCTGACCTGCCGACCTTGCGCGGATCATTCCGCACCTCAGGCGAGCCGGTAGATCTCGCGGTTGTGGGGCAGCGCGCCTACCTGGTCGATCAAAGCGCCATCAATGCCAATACGCTGCGCATCATCGACATCAGCAATCCAGCCGCGCCGTCGCTGCTAGGCAGTTACAGCCAAACACCGCTCTCGGTCGCCTCAATCAGCGTTTCCGGCACGACCGTCTACCTTGCGCAGCATCAAAGCCAGGAGCTGCTGATCGTCGATGCCGGCAATCCAGCCGCGCCTGCGCTGAGCGGCAGCTACACCACTGGCGCGCTCGTCAACACTGTTACTGCTACGACGAACACGCTGTCGCTGGCAACCGCCAACGGCCTGGAGCTGGTGGATGCGAGCAAGGCCGACAATCCGGTGCGGCGCGGCACATACGTCTCAGGAGAGCGCATTTCCCGGATTCAGGTCGTCGACCAGCTGGTGTACGCGGTTGCCAAAGATAGCGGACTGCTGATCTACGATGTGAGCGATCCAGCGCGGCCACGGCTACACGGCAGCTTTGACCAGCTGAATCTGGATCTCGCCGAGCTGGTGGAAGATGTGCAGGTGCAGGGTGATCGCGCCTACCTAGTGACCAGCAACAGCCTGCGCATCCTCGACGTGAGCAATCCGGCCCAGCCCACGCAGATCGGTGCGTACCAGGACGTTGCCCTGATCCGCGTCGAGGTGGTCGGCACGCTGGCGTATGTGCTGAGCCTGAGCAAGCTCGTGATCCTTGACGTGAGCAATCCGGCCAATCCGACGCTGCGCACCGACTATCAGCTGCCCAATGCTCCCGCCAGCGACATGGAGCTTGTCGGCAATCTGGTCTATGTTCCGGTCGAGTGCTTTTTTTGCGATGCCTGGCTCTATATCATCGACGTGAGCGATCCTGATGAGCCAACACCACTGAGCAGCTACCGCACGCCAGGCGAGGCTGAGGATCTTGAGATCTTCGGAGCGCGCGCCTACATTGCCGATGGAAGCGCCGGCGTGCATGTCGCGGATCTCATCGATCCCGCTGGGCCGCATTCGCTTGGCAGCTACCCGCTCGCTGGGATCGCCGACGATATCGAGGTGTCGGGCGGCCTGGTATTTTCCGCGAATCAATCCAGCGGCCTGTTCATTCTGCGCATCCAGACGCCGGTGTTTCTGCCGCTGGTCTCGGGGTAAGCTGCGCTGATCAAATATTTAGCAGCCAGGGATAAAACCTACCCAAACGGCTGATCTGCTGGGATATTAATTGCTGCTACACTGTTAGTAAGGCGTACGGATGGAGAGATTTATTCTCTTCATCCGTCTGTTTGTGAGCTTCGAACCCGCGAATACGCGTCGAAACTTGCAGAAAAGGATGGATAAACATGCGGATCGGTTTACAAGTTCCATCGTTCTCATGGCCGGGACAGCCAGCCACGATTGGCCCCAAGCTCGCCGAGATTGGCCGCACCGCCGACGACGCGGGCTTTGCCAGTCTGTGGGTGATGGATCATTTCTTTCAAATCCAGATGGTTGGCCCGCACGACGAGCCGATGCTGGAAGGTTACTCGGCGCTGAGCTTTCTGGCCGGCCTGACTAAGCGTGTGCAGCTCGGCACACTGGTGACCGGCGTGATCTATCGCTATCCCGGCATATTGATTAAAACCGCCACGACGCTGGATGTCCTTTCCGGTGGTCGCGCGTATCTCGGCATCGGCGCGGCCTGGAATGAGCAAGAGTCGCGTGGCCTGGGCGTGCCTTTTCCGCCGCTCAAGGAGCGCTTCGAGATGCTTGAAGAGGCGCTCAAGCTGGCGCATCAGATGTGGCGCGACGATACAACGCCGTTCGAGGGCAAGCACTACCAGCTCGCCGAGCCGCTGAACCATCCCCAATCGCTCAGCAAGCCACACCCGCCGATTATGATCGGTGGCGGCGGCGAGCAAAAAACGCTGCGCTTGGTCGCGCAGTACGCCGACGCATGTAACCTGTTTGCGCGCATGGGAGCCGACGAGCTACGCCGCAAGCTGGACATTTTGCGCGGACACTGCGAGTCAGTTGGCCGCAACTACGACGAGATCGAGCGCACTGCGATCAGCACGGTCCACATCGCCGACGGCCAGATGTCAGCCAGCGATGTGATCGCGCACTGCCGCGAGCTGGCGGATGTCGGCATTCAGCATGTGATCTTCAATATGCCCAACGCCCACGAGATCACGCCGCTCGAAACGTTTGGCCGCGAGATCATCCCGGCGGTGGCGGATTTCTAGCGGCGCGTGACGAACAAACGGCATGAAGCGCGGGAGCGTGAGTCGCATTGACTCCCGCTCCCGTTCATGTTGTAACCGAGCTATACGCGTTTATTTAAAGCTGGCAGTTTCCGGGTCGGCTCCGATACGCTGGCCGCGATCCATGCCTGCGATCGCCTGCATATCGCTGTCGGACAGCTCGAAATCGAAGAGGGCGATATTTTCCTGGATGCGCTGCGCCCCCACCG
>JAFAYS010000086.1 GCA_019240175.1 Chloroflexota bacterium
GAAGGCACGGTCTCCGGCAACTCATCCCGAACCACAACCATACCCAGGCCGACAACGCCCCAGAAGAGCGCGGCCATATGTGAAAACTCGATATTGAAATAATAGTGATCCAGCAGGCCCACCGCCAGCGAGGCCAGGATTCCCGCCTGTACGCCCAGCAGCAGCGCGGCGCGCTCCTCGTCGATGCGCTTGAGCGCCCGCAGCGTGATCACAAAGAAGGCTACAAAGATACCAATAAAGACACCCAGCCCGACCAGACCGATACGCTCGCCCATCGCCAGGTAGATCGACGAGACGCCGGTGATCAAGCCCAGCTCAGGCCCCGCGCCGAAGCCCACGCCAAAGACCGGATAGCGCTCGATGATCGCGATCGCGTTGCGAAACTCGGCCAGTCGCATCTGGTTAGCCTGATCCTGAAACTGCACGCCCTCGACAATCCGTTCGACGAACGCATCGCCCAGGCCCAGCCCAAAGATCGCGATCGCGCCGACCACGCCGGCCCCACCGATCAGCCACCACAGCCGCCGCTCGCGCACGATCGCCAGGAAGAAGGTTGCGACAAGCAGGCCGCCCAGCGCCGCCCGCGAGTAGGTCAGAAATGTACACAGCGCCATCAGCGCGGCCATACCTGCCAGCATCCAGCGCGGCCAGACCGGACGCTGCGCCCAGAGCTGCGCGGTTGTCAGCGCACAGACCAGCGCCAGCGTGCCGCCGAAACTGTTGGGATCGATCGCGGTGCCGATCGCGCGCTCCAAACCACCGGGATCGTCCTCGACGTAGCGTAGCACGCGGCCCGACGTGGGATAGCCCAGCCGGCCCAGCGCTACCAACAGTCGCAGCGCCGTTTGATCGTTGAGCGCGTACAGGCCCAGACCGATCAGGGCCGCCGCCGCGCCGCCCAGCACCACCACACGCATCGCGAAGCGCATCTGCTCACGGGTGCGCACAACATTGATCACGGCAAAGAAGAGCAGCACGCCCAGCATAAACTTCAGGTAGTTGTGCAGCGTCAGATTGTCGGGCAGGCCACCAGCGCCGAGCACCAGCGAAAAAACCGTCAGCCCGATCCAGCCTAGAACTGGGCCGCCCAGCGCCGACATACGCAGATCCAGCTCAGGCACCGCCAGCACGCGCAGCAGCGCAATGCCCAGCAGCGCGATCAGCGCCAGCTCTAGGAAGGTGGGCGTGACCGCGATCTTGAAGGGCAGCGCGCCAAATGGCAGCAGCGCGATCACGGCAAAAACCGCCGCCAGGCCTAGATCGGTTGAGCGCAGGATCAGCAAGCTGCCGCCCAGCGCAAAGAGCGCCGCAAAGCCCAGCCAGAACGGCCCGAAGCTGACCGAAGCGCCGGCAAGCACACCGAGCAGCACGCAAAGCAGCACCAGTCCGATCGCCCGGACGTTGAATTGTTCTTGCAAGGAGTCGACGATCGATTTCGATGAAAAACGAGGTAGTTGCATCGGATTATTATACTTGCGCCGGGCAGCATTGACCTGAACGCAAGCTGATGCTGGATTAGATCCAGCCCTTGTAGCGAAAATAGCTCATCATGCCTACCGCCGCGAGCAGCATCCAGCCCATCACAATCACGAACGCGAAAGGATGTTGATCGAACGGCAGCTGTATGTTCATGCCATAAATACTGGCAACCAGCGTCATCGGTAGCAGCACCACCGAGATCACGGTCAGAATTTTCATGACCTCGTTGATGCGGTGCGACGTCAGACTATCCAGCGTATCGTTCAAGCCCTCGATGATCTCTTTGTCGTCTTCGAGCATGTCCCACTGCCGGCCTAGATGATCGAGAATGCTGCCGAAGTAGGTGTCTTCGTCAAGGTTAAGAAACGCGCGCTCACGGCTTTCCAGCTGGCGCAGCACCGGCAGATTGGGCTTGATAATCCGGCGCAGCGTAATAATGTCACGCCGCACAAACGACAGATTCTGCACCAGCAGCCGCACGTTGCCGTCGATGATCTCATTCTCGATGCTCTCGACATGCTCATCGATCTTGTTCAAGATCGGAAACACATAATCGACCAGCCGATCGATGATGCGGTACAGCAAAAAACCCGAGCCGCGCCCCATCAGCCGCTCGCGCACGGCCTCGTCGTTTTGCGCCGCCGCGAAGGTTTGCAGCAGCGGCTTGAGCACGCCCTCATGCACGGTCACCACATAGCCGCGCCCAACAAACACATCGACCTCGACCGGGTTGGTGTGGCGATTCTGCTTGTTGAAAGTCGGGAAGTGCAGCACCAGAAAGATATAGCCCTCGTCGGTGTAGTCGTCGAGCTTGGGCCGCTGCACCTTGCTCAAACAATCGTCGAGCGTCAGCGGATGAAACGGAAAGCTGCGCCGCAGATCGTTCATCTCGGTCGGTGTCGGCTGCCGGATATCGATCCACTGCAAGTCGCCATGCGTGATCGTTTGGACGCGCGGCGATCGCGCGGCGGGCGCTTGAGGCGGGAGGATTTTGGTTTGCCTGAGCTGTCTAACCGCCATGACGGCCTCGTTCTTTCCGCTGCGACTGCCGACACATCACACTCACGGGCGCGTCTCGGGCCGGCGATACACGTTCCATTTAAACAGTTGCTCATCCTTGAGCGGCGCGTCCAGGCTGCCGAAGCGCTCGATCGCCAGCCGCCGGCCTTCCGCCACCGCGCGCGCCAGCGTCTCATCCGAGAGCGACCACGTGGCGGACCAGCAGCGATCGGCGTACATATCGAGGATCTCGCCTGGCGTTTGGGTCACCGTCCAGGACGGCGTTTGCAGCTCACGCGGCTTGCCAAAGCGCTGCTCTAGCTCGCCGGCAATCTGATCGTGCTCAAGCAAGCCGGGATCACGGCTCTGCTCCTGCTGGTTGGACAAACTGTGCAGATAATCGCGCAGCTGGCGCTCAGGCGAGGAATCAACGCGGCTATTGCGGCCATGCAACAGCAAGCCGCCGGGCCGCAGCACGCGCAGAACTTCGTCCATCGCCTGCTGCCAGCCGCTGATCAGGTGAAAAATATGCACTCCAACCACCGCATCGAACGCGCCGTCGGCGAACGGCAGACGCTCGGCATCGCCCTGTACCAGCGCAATCTGCTCGCTGTCGGCTTTCGTGCGCAGGACGTCCATCATGCTGCGCGACAGATCGATGCCCGTGTAGCGATAGCGATTCTGCCGAATCAGCGGCAGCGCGATCCGGCCCGTGCCGACGCCAATCTCCAGCACCTTGCTGCCAGCCGCCAGCGGCACGTCTTCGCCGACGACCTGCGCCATCCATGTTTCTGCTTGCTGGGGCAGTCCCCGTGTCCGATCGTAGAACGCCACCGCCCGATCAAAAACCACGCTCATACACACTTCTCATCTGTTACAGGATGCAGGTATGCGCATTG
>JAFAYS010000211.1 GCA_019240175.1 Chloroflexota bacterium
TTATGCGCGCCGGAGCTTAAGAAAGTAAAAAAGGTATTTACTTAATCGCCAAGACACTGTACACTGAAGCAGGCGCGATCCACACACGCCCAGGCGGCGCCCTCGCCGCTGATCGATGAAAGGAGGCTGCGCACAATCGCATCGTCACGGCACAACGTTGCCGAGCCCGCTTGTCGCTGATCGTTCCTGCATCTTGCTCACAAGGACTAATCTGCATGCACAGCTTGACCCTGCGTGGACGAACCTCTTCCGCCTCTCGTTTGTTGGCCCTGTTGATCCTGATCACCGCGATTCTGGCGACGGTTGCGCCGACGAGCGCCAAGCCGGACAAGCCCGCCAGCCAACATCCTCACCAGATCGTTTCGAGCGACGGCTATATTCCGCCGACGAATATGTCCGGCGTGATCGCCAGCGCCGACGGCATGTACTCGCTGGGCGGACAAGGCACCGGCGAACAAGCGACCGGCTCGGCGCGCACGGTCTCGGACGAGAATATTCCGCCGGCACCGCAGGGCGATCAGGTCGGTATTCAGTCGGTGATCGGCACCGATAGCCGCTACCAGATCACAGCCACCACGACCTTCCCATACAGCGCGATCGCCAAGATTACGTCGAGCATCGGCGGCTGCACCGGCTGGTTTATTAACGCCAACACTGTGGTGACGGCTGGTCACTGTGTGCATAACGGCAGCTGGGCAACCAACGTGCTGGTCTATCCGGGCCGCAATGGCAGTTCGACGCCCTACGGCAGCTGCGGCGCGACGCGACTCTTCGCGGTTTCGGGCTGGACCAGCAGCCGCAGCCCGGAGTACGACTATGCCGCGATCAAGCTGAACTGCACGGTCGGCAACCAGACCGGCTTCTTCGGCATCCGCTACTCGACGACCAGCCTGAACGGCCAGCCGAGCTATATCTCGGGCTATCCCGGCGACAAGCCCTCGGGCACGCAGTGGCGCGCCGACGACTCGATCCGCAGCACGGCCACGCGCCGCCTCTACTACGCCAACGATACCTACGGCGGCCACAGCGGCTCGCCCGTGTGGAACAACGAGGCTGGCTGCTCGACCTGCGGCATCGCGATCCATGCCTACGGCGTCGGCAGCAACGGCTACAACGGCGGCACGCGCATCACACAGGAAGTCTTCAACAACCTGACCACCTGGAAGAACTCCTAGCGCTCCCGCCCAACCAAAAGCGCTCCCGCCGGTCTTTACCAGCGGGAGCGCTCTGTTTAACCAACCACTTCAGTATTTACTCGCTCAAACGTGGTGGTCCCTGGCGAATTCGCGTGAGCACCTCGGTCGAATCCGCCGCAGCCGTCCACATCGACTCCAGCCACCAGGTGATGCCCGCCGCCACAAACGGTCCGATGATCTCAGCCGCCCTGGCCGGATCGTCGCCTGGCGTCGCGCCCTCCATCACAATATCGTAGGGCGTGGTCGCCTGGCGGTGCTGCGTGATAAATGCGCGCATCTCGCGAATGTCGTCGGGAGTCAGCTCGGCACCGTAGGCACTGCCGTCGCTGGGCTTGTAGGGCAGCAAACCATCCCAGCGCGCCGCACGCGCCATCGATCGCTGCTTGGGCCACGCCCCGACGACCCAGACCGGAATACGCGGCTGCTGCACCGGCTTCGGCAAAAAGGTCATCTCCTCGACGTTGTACTGCTCGCCGTGATAGGCAAAGGGCTGTCCGCTCCACAGCCCGGCCAGGATCTCCAAACCCTCGTCCAGGCGCTGCGCCCGCACCTTGCGCTCGGTTGGCTCACCGACTTTGGTAAAGCCGCCGTCGTCGAGCGTGCCCAGGCCAACCGCCAGGATCAGCCGCCCATTCGACAGCTGATCGAGCGTCATCGTCTCGCGCGCCAGCTTCCAAGGACGTCGACGCGGCACCGGCGTCAGCATCGGCCCGATCCGCACACGCTCGGTGCGCATCGCGATCGCGGACAGCACCACCCACGGATCATAGGTCGGAAAATTCTCGATATAGATGCCATCGGGAATGAAGACGCCATCCCAGCCTGCGGCCTCGGCCTCAGCCGCCAGCTCGGCGCTCAGCCGCGCATCGCCGCCGGGAATCACGAATCCATAGCGCATGTAGCCTCCTTATACAAGAACCTAGAACCTATCGCTTCATCCCCTAAGTTCTTAGTTCTAGGTTCTAGGTTCTTAGTTCTAGGTTCTGTCAACTTACGCCAGCGGCAGAGACACAGTGAACGTGCTGCCGACTCCTTCGACGCTTGCTACCTCAACCACACCGCCATGGAGCTCAACAATTTCTTTCACCACGTAGAGCCCGATGCCAAGGCCGCTGATGCGGTGTGTGTCGCCGGTGTGCGCGCGGAAGAAGCGCTGAAAAATATGCGGCAGCGCGGACTCGGGAATGCCAATGCCCTGATCTGTCACCGACAGTCGAACGATCTGATCTTCACGCCAGAGCCGGATCGTGACTGTACCGCCAGCCGGACTGTAGCGCGTGGCATTCTGAAATAGATTGTGCAGCACCTGCTCCAGGCGCACAGCATCGCCGTCGACAATCAGCGCTTCGATTGGCAGATCGTAGCGGAAGGTGTAGCGCTCGAAGACCGGCTCCATCTCGCCGATGATCTGCTCAACCAGCGCGCGTAGATCCAGCGGTGCAGGATCAAGCCGCAGCTGGCCGGTCTCGATCCGCGAAATATCGAGCAGGCTGCCGATCAGGTTGGTCAGCCGCCAGGCCTGATCGTGGATGATCCGAATCGAGCGCAGATCGCGCTCCTGAGCGCCGTTTTGCACCGCACGACGTTGCAGCAGATCGACGTAGCCCAGCAGCGCGGTCACCGGCGTTTTCAGCTCATGCGACGCGATCGAGAGAAAAGCATCGCGCAGATGCACAGCTTCTTGCGCCGCGCTGCGGGCCTGCTGCTCGGCGGCATACAGCCGTGAGCGCTCGAAGGCCTGCGCGCACTGACGCGCCA
>JAFAYS010000356.1 GCA_019240175.1 Chloroflexota bacterium
TGCTCGGTCTGCTCGTCGCGACGGTTTCGATCGCCAGCGCGCAGAGCAACGGTCGTGGTCGTTTGCAATCTGCGTATGTGGAGCGCGGCGGCGCGCGGCCCGCGTGGGTGACAGACGCGCTGGAGCGCAGCCTCAGGCAGCTGGAAAACAAGGGCAAAAGCCGCGTCTCCTTCAAGCTGCGCGCTGCCCAGCAGGACGATCTGGCGACGCATGTGCGGCTCGATCAGCTGTATCGCGGCCTGCCGGTCTTTGGCGGCCAGCTGATCGCGCACCTGGACTCGCGCGGCAATCCACGCTCGGAAAATGGTCGCTTTTATGAGGGCTTGAATCTCAATACCACACCGAGCTTGACGGCTGCACAGGCGATCGCGGCGGCTACCAAGGCGCTAGGCTACAAGGGCAGCTTCGCCGAGGCTCCCAGCGCGCGGCTGCTGGTGCTGCCGCAGGCTGGCGGCGCAGTGCTGACCTACCAGGTTGGGCTGCTGGTCGAAGACGGCACCAATGCAACTGGCAACTACCAGTACTTCATCAACGCGCTCGACGGCAGTGTGGCGCTGAGCTACAACAGCATCGACACCGTACACACTACGGGCACCGGCAACACGCTGTACAGCGGCACGGTCAGCCTGGGCACCGAGCAGACCGACGGCGTCTACGAGCTGCGCGACACGACTCGCGGCGACATGCAGACCGTCGATCTAAACAATCATGGCGGCGGTAACGGCAAGATCTTCACCGATCTTGATAATATCTGGGGCGACGGTACCAACAGCAACGATCAAAGTGCCGCCGCCGATGCGCACTTTGGCGCGGCGCAGACCTGGGATTATTACCTGAATACCTATGGTCGACGTGGCATTGACGGCGAGGGCTTTCAGATCATTAGCCGCGTCCATTACGGCAAAGACTACAATAACGCTTTCTGGAACGGTAAGGTGATGACCTACGGCGACGGCAGCGGCACGCTCTTCACGCCGCTGGTTGCGCTAGATGTGGCCGGCCATGAGATCACGCACGGTGTGACGACGATGACGGCGGATCTGATCTATGCGGGCGAGTCCGGCGCGCTCAACGAGTCCTTCTCCGACATCTTCGGCACGGCGGTGGAGTTCTACACCGGCGGCGTTGGTGGTCGCACGCCCGACTACTACATCGGCGAGGATATTTATGTGCCTGCGGATGTGACGCCCGGCTTCCGTAACATGCAAGATCCCGCCGAAGACAACGATCCCAATCACTACTCGGTGCGTTTGTTCCCTGAGCCGTGCAAGCCGTCAGGCAAGAACGACAGCTGCGGCGTGCACAGCAACAGCGGGATTCAGAACCACGCGTTCTATCTGCTGGCGGAGGGCGGCACGAACGCGGTATCGGGGCTGAGCGTGAGCGGCATCGGGCGGCAGAAGGCCGAGGCGATCTTCTATCGCGCGCTGACGAGCTATCTGTTCCCGAGCGCGACCTTCAGCGATGCACGGGCCGCCTCGTTGAGCGCGGCGGCGGATCTGTATGGTGCGAACAGCCCCGAGTACAACGCCACTGCCCAGACCTGGACCGCTGTGGGCGTCCAGTAAGCTCGCTGCGCTTCTAAGCAGCACAACACGAGGAGCGGAAATTGATTCCGCTCCTCGTGGTTTTTTAATGCGAATGGATGTTAGTCGGCGGTGGTACGCTGTGGTGGCCAGCTCATGACCATCGGCCCGGCGATGCCGCCCATGATCGCGCCCCAGATCGCGCCTTCCAGATACTCGCCGGTCATGCTGGCAAGCATCACGCACAGGATCACGCCCAGCACCGCGCCAATCAGCACGCGCTTGATCAGGACGTTGCCTGGCTGTGGGTCGTCCTGAATCGGCACAACTGGCTTGGGAGCGACGGCGGGCCGTGGCGCGGCAGCGGCAGCCGGCTTGGGAGCGGCAGGAGCCGCCGCAGTGGCCGCCGGGGCCGCCGTGGTCGCGGGAGCGGTGGTTACAGCAGCCGGAGCCTCGCCAGCCGCAGCTTTTTTAGCAGCGTTGGCCGCACGGATCGCCTCAAGCTTGGCCTTTTTATCGTCGGACATGCTTGCGCCTGCTGCTGCGGGAGCTGCCGCCGTCGCTGCCGGCGCTTGAGTCGTCGCCGCCGCTACTGGCGCTTCTGCTGCTGGTTCTGCTGCGCCGCCCTCGGCCTCTTTTTTGGCGCGATTGGCGGCGCGGATGGCTTCGAGCCGGGCCTTTTTGTCGTCTGCGTCTGACATATAGCTACCTCGATGAGATGGTGGTTACACGAAAGAATTGCGCTATGTTGGACATAGTATAAAGCCGATTTCATTTCGCGCAACAGGCCCAGGCCCGATCCGGCGTTACTGCCTCGATCGTATCCTGTTAGAGCTGCGCCGCGAAGCTGCCCAGCACGTGCCGCGCGATCACCATGCGCTGGATCTCGCTGGTGCCCTCGCCGATCGTCAGCAGCCGCGTGTCGCGGTACAGCCGCTCAACCGGGAACTCTGCCGAGTAGCCGTAGCCGCCGAGCACCTGGATCGCGTCGCGGCAGATCTTCTCGGATGCTTCGGTCGCGTACAGCTTGGCGATCGCCGCTTCTTTCGAGAAGGGCTTGTCCAGATCTTTGGTCCAGGCCGCTTTGTACACCAGCAAGCGCGATGCCTCCAGCCCGACCGCCATATCCGCGATCATGTTCGAGACCGACTGGTACGAGCCGATCGGACGGCCAAATGTTTCGCGCTCCTGGGCGTAGCGGATCGCCGACTCGTAGGCCGCCTGCGCCAGGCCAATCGCCATTGCACCAATCGTGACGCGACCGCCGTCCAGGATTTGCAGGAACTGCGCATAGCCGCGGTTCTGCTCGCCCAGCAGGTTTTCTTTGGGCACGCGCACATCGTTGAGGAAGACCGCCGTGCTCATCGAGCCGTGCAAGCCCATCTTGTGCTCGTGCTTGCCGAAGCTGAGTCCCGGCGTGTCGCGTGGCACGATGATCGCCGAGATGCCCTTGCGCCCGCGATCTTTGTCGGTCAGCGCCGTGACGATGATATGCCCGGCGATCGGCGCGTTGGTGATCCACATCTTTTCGCCGTTGATCACCCACTCGTTGCCCTCAAGCACCGCTGTGGTGCGTGTCGCGCCCGCATCCGATCCGGCCTGCGGTTCTGTCAGACCAAACGCGGCCATGTACTCGCCCTTGGCCGCCGGGACCAGAAACTTCTGCTTCTGCTCCTCATTGCCGAAGAGCAGGATCGGCATCGAGCCCAGGCCAATGTGCGCCAGATATGCCAGCGCCGTCGAGCCGTCGCCGCGCGCGATCTCTTCGACCGCCAGCGCCACGCTCATGGCATCCGCGCCCGCGCCGCCGTACTCTTCGGGGAAGGGCAAGCCAAGCAGGCCAAGCTCGGCCATCTTGTTGAATATATCGTGCGGGAACTCGCCCGTCCGATCAATCTCAGCCGAGCGCGGCGCGATCTCTTTTTGCGCAAAATCGCGCACGGTCTGTCGTATAAACTGCTGTTCTTCGGTTAGTTCAAAGTCCACGGGTGCTCCTCCTCATTGAGGATGAAAGTTTGTGATAAGTATAGCATATGAGGCGGCGCACCCTGCGCGACTGAAGGAGCTAGCCGTACTCTTCGCCGTCAGGATCGACCACATAGAGTACACCAGCCGTAAGGAGACTAAGCGTCGTGCTGACAATGGGAAAAGCTAGAAGGCCGAACACGCTCGGCAAAAGTTGCGGGATCAAGCCGACTGTGAGCGTAAACAAGGTATCGCTGAACAAACCAACCACGCCCCACGCGATACTCCATATGGCCGCGCGCCTGAGTGGTCTGCGGCGTGTGGCGTAAAAGACCAGCCCGGCTGCTGCTCCGGAGATTGCACCAACGAGGCCCGTCATAAGATAAAAGAATGCCAGTGCCGCCCATCCGTCCGGCTGAACAGCGAACACCACGACTGCCCAAAGGACAATACTCAACTGGAGGATGGAGAGAAAGACCACTGGCGCTACGATTCCGCCGATCACGCCGGCAAGGATCGTTGCTGGAAACCAGGCCAGCAGCTTGGGCTGATCGTTGTTCCATGGGTATTGAGTTACGTCCTGCGAAAGGTCGTCCATACGATGCTCCTGTGGGTCCAAGATCCGCCTTGGACCCATTCGCCTGTAAAGCGCAGATGTCGGAATCGCGATCTAGCGGTTAATCTACATCGCGGTCTGCATGATGGTTTTGCGCGGCACAGGTTCCGGCGATATAGCCAAAGGTCATCGCCGGGCCGATGGTTGCGCCGCCGCCGGGATAGCCCGCGCCGGTGATGCCGGCCATCACATTGCCGGCTGCGTACAAACCCTCGATCGGCTGGCCGCTGATGTGTAGCACCTGGCTGTCGTGGTTCACGCGCACGCCGCCTTTGGTGCCTAGCGCGCCGACATGAAGCGGCACAGCGCAGAAGGGCGCGGCGTCGATCGTGCCCAGGCTGGGATTCGGGCCGTGGCTGAGGTCGCCGTAGTCGCGATCGTGGATCGTTGCGCCGCGATTGAAATCGGTGTCGACGCCGCTGCGGGCAAACTCGTTGAAGCGCTCGACCGTCTGCGTCAGGGCTTGCGGATCGATCTCCAGCTTGCCGGCCAGCTCTTGGAGACTGTCGGCGCGGATCAGCCAGTCGGGCAGCGGGAAGTCAGGGATTGGAATGTAGGTGTGCAGGCCATAGCGCGACAGGTAGCTCTGATCCAGGATCAGCCAGGCCGGCAGGTTTGGCCGATCATAGACATTTGGATCGAACTGCAAGAGCGCCTTGGTGATGTCGTTGTAGTTGAGCGACTCGTTGACAAAGCGCTGGCCGGAGCGGTTGACGATCAAGCTGTGGGGCAGCCCGCGATTGGTGAAATCGCCACGATGCAGCGGCTGTCCGGCGTAGGTCTCGCCCGGCAGCGCCACCGATGGACACCACCAGGCCTCGCTCATGTTGCCGAGGTTGGCTCCCAGCGCCAGCGCCATGCGCAGGCCGTCGCCCTCGTTGGCCGGCGGGCTGAGCGGATGCGTCAGGTGACCGCCCAAAAACTGCGCGTTGAGCTGTTTGTCCCACTCAAAGCCGCCGCTGGCCAGCACGATGCCCCGTCGCGCCATAATCTGCACGGTTTTGCCGTCCTGCTCGGCCTCCACGCCGACCACACGCTCACCACGCGTGATCAGCCGCCGAACGCGCGTGCCAATCAGCGGCTCGATCCCGCGCTCCAACACCGCCGCGACCAGATGTCCGGCCAGCGCCGTGCCAAAGCTGACGATGCCCTGCTCAACCCGCTGCTGCACCAGCTCGATCGGCGTGTTGAGCGGATTGGTGCCCAGGCCGTACTCGCGCAGCTCGTTGATGCTCAGCGGCAGCGTGCCATAGATCGGGCTGCGCCGCAGCTTCGCCGCCCACTCGCCAAGCGTGCGGGTATCGAAGATGCCGGGCTCCAGCGATCGTCCGCGCTCCGCTCCGCCGTCGA
>JAFAYS010000372.1 GCA_019240175.1 Chloroflexota bacterium
CGGGCTGAAAATCATCAGCGCAGCCGAAGTTCGAGCCAAACACATTGTTGCCGTCGAAGGTGTTGTTGCGCGGTGCCCAGTATGGCTGCGCCTGATCGTTGCCGATCGACAGGATGCCGTACCAGCTTGAAACCTGATTGTTACGAATCGTGTTATTGACCGTCACCTGAGTATTGGTATCGGTGTCCTGGCAGAGGAAGATGCCCGCCGAGTGGTTTCCGCCCGGCCCGCCGACGCATGTCGAGTGGTAGGGCTGGACCTGTGAGGTTGCAGGATGGCTAATCGCATTCTGCTCGACGGTCCAGCCGCTGGCACCGTACAGGCTGACTGCTGCCCAGTGAGCGTTATTCGCTACGGTATTGCCGCTAAACGTGCCGCTCCACACGCCGTTGACATCCAGCGCCGGGCCGCCGTTATTCTGAATCGTATTCCCCGTAATTTGCGGCGCATACGCTGCAGCAACACCCTCGGCGTAGATGCCGGCACCTGGAGGAGCCACCGGACACGACGAGCCGTTGTTCTCGATGATATTGTTTTGGATCACCATGCCCGCGCCGGCGACCGTCACGCCGGAACAGAGCGCGTTCTTGATGCGCATATTTTGAATCGTCATGCCGCGCGCTGCCGCTCCGAGCGCGCTCTCCTGATTAGCATCGATCGTGAACGTCGAGAGCACCACATTTACACTGCTGACGCTCTGCACCACCGATCCGGTTGGGCTATAGGGCCAGACCGACGCATCGGCTTTCAGCACGGCGGTATCGCGATTCACACCACGCAGCGTGTGGCCGGACGGCATCGTGATCGGGCCGGGGATCGTCCAAACGCCAGCCTGAATCTCAACACACGTATTTTGATTGACCGCCGATTGGAGTGAGATTGGTGAGATCTGACTCGGCCACAGGAAGCACGAAGTCTGCGCGGAGGTTGGATTTCCAGCTGCCAGCCAGCCAAGCAGAAGCAGCGGAATGAGGAAACAACGAAGCGAACGATACACGGTGGTTGGTCCTTTCAAGTAACGCCTCGGAGATAGAACGAGGTGTTCAGACTAGCGGACCAGCCACCATATGTCAACAGGTTTTTACATCCATGCAATCGCGTGAGAGCACCGTGCGCTAGCTAACGTTCCAGCAGCTTCCCCACCAACTCAGCCAGGATCAGCCCGGTCGCGCCCCAGACCTTGTACTCGCCGATCGCAAAGAACGGCACATGCATGAGCACGCCGTTGCGCTCCCACTCTTCCTCGCGAATGATCCCAGGATCAAGCAGCGTGCTCAGCGGCACCTCGATCAGCTCGGCGACCTCACCCGTAGACGGCGTGAAATCCGGGCGCAGCTCCGACCAGCCGACGAACGGCGTGATCTGAAAGTTGCTGACCGGAATCCAGACCGTGGTGAGGCTAGACCAGAGCGCGACTGCCGCCGGAGGAATCGCCAACTCCTCCCAGGCCTCGCGCAGCGCCGTCCGGCTCAGCTCGCGATCCTCGTCGTCGAAGCGGCCGCCCGGCAGCGATACCTCGCCCGAGTGTTTGCGCAGCGCGGCGTTGCGCACCGTCAGCGGCAGGCAGATCTCACCGTTATGCGGGTAGAGCAGCGCCAGCACCGCGCCCTGAAGCGGCACAGGCGCGCTCGGCGGCGGCGCGATCGGACGGGCCGAGCCACCATCAATGAAGCGCAGCATCAGCCGCTCACGCATCCACAACCCATCGTTCGACGGATCGGTCAGCCGCTCCTTGAGCGTTACAACATCCAATGCCATATCTGCCTTACGGGCAAACAAAGGAACAAGAAAACAAAGGAACAAAAGGATCTAGCTGTGTTTTGTTCTCTGGTTCGTTTGTTCTTTTGTTCCCCGCTTAGTTCTAGGTTCTCCGGATCTCGATCCGCGCGATCCTCGGCCCCTGCATCTCAAGGATCGTCAGCGAGACGCCGTCGTACTGCACGGTCTCGCCCTCGCTGGGCAGACGACCAAGCTGCTCCAGAATAAATCCGGCGATCGTCTCGTAGTCACCGGTGGGAATCGTCAGCTCAAGCTCGTCGTTCACATCGTCGATGTGCGTACTGCCCTCGACCACCGCGCGCTGCTCGTCGATCGGACGAATATCGTCGGGATTGGTATCCAGCTCATCGTCAAGCTCGCCGACGATCTCCTCGACCAGATCTTCCTGCGTCACGATGCCGGCCATGCCGCCGTACTCGTCGATCAGCACGGCCATGCGCTGGCGCTGCTTCTGCATCTCATGCATTAGATTGCTGACGCGCTTGGTGTCGGGGCGGAAGAAGGCCGGACGCACCAGCGGCTGGATCGGCTGATCAAACGAGATACTGCCGTCGCCCAGCATCACCAGCAGATC